>JAHDFS010000217.1 GCA_020628035.1 Rhizobiaceae bacterium | reverse complement strand
TGAACAATCATACCACCCATCGAATGGCCTAGTAATGCAAACCGATCAACACCTTGTGCATTTAATTCACTAAAGACGCTTTGCGCAAATCCAGCAATTGTTTGCGGTGCTTGTTCCCCTGACCTGCTCGCAAATCCTGGAAGGTCTGGAGTAATCATCTCTAAAGACCATCTGGCAAAATCTGCACGTTGTAGATCCCACTGAGCGCTGCCGCCCATAAAACCATGGACCATAACGAGCGGTAAATTCATCACTTACGCTGACCTTGAACAATGCGATCAAGGATCATGGCGCAGAACAAAATCGAGAACCCGGCTAAAATTCCTTGGCCAACATTGGCATATTGCAAGGCTTCCAAAACGTCCTCTCCCAGTCCTTTTGCACCGATCAGCGATGCCACCACAACCATAGCCAAAGATAACATGATGGTTTGATTGATCCCCGCTCGTATCGATGGGCCAGCAAGCGGCAGATCAACTTTTCGAAGTAGATACCATTTATTTGCACCAAAGGATATTGCTGCTTCGCGCACATTTTCCGGCACCCCGCGAAGTCCTAAAACGGTCAAACGCACAACGGGCGTGCCACCAAATATCATGGTGGTGACAACAGCTGCGGGTTTCCCGGTACCGAAGAATGCAATAACGGGGATCATAAAGACGAAAGCTGGCATGGTTTGCATGAAGTCCATGATCGGTTGAATGACCGAATATAAACGTGGGCGTCGGGCGCAGAACATGCCCAATGGGATACCGATTGCGATCGACAAACATGCAGCCGTACCCAGTAATGCAAGAGTTGTCATGGCCTTTTCCCAAAAGCCAAGCAATCCCATATAGGCCAAAAATGCGCTAGAGAAGATTGCAGTTCTTGATCCTGCGGATAACCAGGTTAGCAGGATAATGAAACTGGCCACCACGATCCAAGGTGTCTGCACAAATATCAGCTCAAGTGAATCCAGCATCAAACGGATGCCATAGGTGATAAAATCAAACAATGCATCGCCATTGGTAACTGCGAATGTAAAGAACGCTTCAACCCAGGATATGGCAGTTAATCTGATTTCAGGAACGGTCGGGAAATCACTTAAAAGAGGGAAGCTCCCCGGAAAACTGTAATGCAGCATCGCGGCAAACACGATCGTCACCATAAATACAACGCTTAGCACTACGTCACGGGATTGCATGCCATGGCGGATGGTTTGATCAGACAGCCATTCTGAAAATCTGCCTTCTAGTATCGTATTGGCAATGATGCTTTGAATAAGCTTAATAACGATTAAGATCGCAAGACCTGACAGAGCGATCCAAATGCCATTTTCCTGCAAGACATCTGCTTCGGCACGAATGCCGCCAATGGCAGCTTCAAGCGAATCCACGGTGCGTTGATAAACATCGACCTTATCAGTACCGCTTTCAATCGCTGAGGCCAATTGTTGGCGACGCAACTCTAACGTACCTTCGATAGATGCAATGCGGTCGCGTGCTTCGGCTGCCAAATCACCAAATAATCCAAGCGCTATACGCACAAAGCCAATCGCTTCAACAATAAGAAAGGCGACAGCCCAACTCCACACACCTCGGGCACCAAACCATATCGGGCCAAGTAGGCCAGCGAATATGTTAAATGTTGGTGTGAATTTGGAGCTTTTACCAATCTTGTCAAAGTTTTTGGTGTAGTAATCTGAATTGGTGCGAACAAATGTTTCGATAAGCGCTTCGCGGTCGGCTTCAAGTGCATCGGCTGCAGCACTGCGCGCATCGAGCGCCGGGTTACTTTGAAGTTGTTGGGTCATGAGACTTCTGTTCCTTCAATAACTGTTCGCAAGACATCCGCACGCGTGATCACGCCGATATCCGTTCCACCATCTTCAACAATGATCGGAGCATCATCATCAATTGCTTTTTGAATGATTGTACTAAGCGCTTCGCTCTCGTTTATTCTTAAGTTCGATTTTAGAACTTTTCCGCCTTGGGCAGTAAACTTTTCAATTGGTTCCATCACCGCGCGGGCACGAACCACTTTAAGTCGGGAGATGCCAGCGACAAAATCCGCAACATAATCATCGGCTGGGTTCATCACTATGTCTTCTGCGGTGCCAATCTGCACCACACGCCCATCTCTCATAATAGCGATCTGGTGCCCAACACGAACAGCCTCGTCCAGATCATGAGTGATGAAGACGGTTGTTTTATTCATCACTTTAGAAAGGCCAATGAATTCGTCCTGCAATTGCCGCCGGATTAGTGGATCGAGCGCACTAAAAGGTTCATCCATGAGCAACACATCAGGATCAGCAGCCAATGCACGGGCCAAACCCACGCGTTGTTGCATGCCGCCCGAAAGTTCATGGGCAAATTTGTTACCCCAGGCACCAAGTTCTACAATGTCGAGAATTTTTGCAGCTTGGCGCATACGTCCATGTTTGCTAATACGACGAATATCCAAAGGCATCGCCACATTATCAAGCACAGAGCGGTGGGGTAGAAGCGCAAAATTCTGAAACACCATACCAATTTTGCTGTTGCGAAATTCTCGCAGCTCGTCTTGTGCGAGATCCATCACATTGGTGCCTTCAATTTCAATGCTGCCAGCAGTTGGTTCAAGCAGTCGATTAAAATGTCGAACAAGTGTAGATTTGCCACTTCCGGACAAACCCATAATGCAGAATATTTTACCGCGTTC
>JAHDFS010000216.1 GCA_020628035.1 Rhizobiaceae bacterium | reverse complement strand
TCAAATGCCTGCTTACTTGCCTCTAACATTTGTTCACCCGCAGGGGTTAGTTTTACTGGATGTCTGGTGCGATCAACCAGTTTTGTGCCAACCCAGGTTTCCAATGCTTTGATACGCCGACTAAATGCCGGCTGGCTGATATTTCGAATTTGCGCTGCTTGTGAAAAATTACCGGTCTTTGACAATTGTCCAAGATCTTTAAACCAAGCTAAATCCATGTTTTTAAAACCTTATGCATTTTTTGCATAATGCTAGAAAAACATAACATTGGCAACGCTTCATTTGAAAACATAAGCTTCATTCAAAATACCAATTTGAATGGATGACAAAATGAATCTAGCCCAACAACAAAACAAACTTGGCACCGCAGTCGATTTATCCAAATTTGCGCGCGTTTCTCTTTGTCATCAACCAACTCCAATCGAACCCATGAAGCGCCTCGAAGCCGAGTTGGGCGGGCCTAATCTTTATATCAAACGAGATGATTGCACGGGTCTTGCCACAGGAGGTAACAAAACCCGCAAGTTGGAATTTTTGGTCGGCGATGCAATCGCACAAAATGCTGATATGTTGGTCACACAAGGCGCCATTCAATCAAACCATGTTCGGCAGACAGCCGCTGCCGCTTGTAAAGTTGGTATGAAATGCCACGCTCTGTTAGAACGCCGTGTACCGGGTCAACCAGATTCTTACGAAGAAACGGGCAATGTGTTGTTGGACAAGCTGTTTGGAACCAGCATCGAATTTCGTCCATCTGGCCTTGATATGAACGCTGAAGCTGAAGCTGTGGTGGAAAAACTCCGAGCAGAAGGCCATCGTCCATATTTTATCCCAGGCGGCGGTTCCAACGCAATTGGAGCCTTGGGCTATGTGTCATGCGCGCTTGAGATCGCGCTGCAAGAAGAAGAAACCGGTATTCATTTTGATTGGCTTGTTATGGGAACGGGCAGCACTGGAACTCAAGCCGGATTAGTCGCTGGCTTTCAGTCATCGGGCCGCGATTTGCCCGTTATGGGCATTAGCGTGCGTCAACCGCATGATCGGCAAGTGGGCGCAGTACACAAACTCGTTAATTCCACGCTTGATGTGCTCGGTCATTCGGCCATTCCAGCAAGCAAAATTCATGTCGACGATGGTTATGTCGGAGAGGGCTACGGCATCACAGCAGATTCAACGTTAGAAGCGATCTCAATGACCGCTCTGCATGAAGGAGTGCTGTTGGATCCGGTCTATTCAGCGAAGGGGATGGCAGGTTTGATTGGTCTGATCAGACAAGGCTTCTTCAAGCCAACAGACAACGTTTTATTCCTCCATACCGGCGGCTCAACAGCGCTCTTTGCCTATGAAGACACACTACTTAATTACCAAAAATAAGATCTAGATTGATTATAAAACAGGAGAACACCATGAAAAAAACAATGAAGACATTTGCTCTCGCCTCTGCGTTGGGTCTTTTGTCCAGCGCCTCTTTTGCTGCCGAAAAAGTAAATATCGGCATGCCGTCTTGGACTGGCGCTCAGGCCATCGCTCATCTTTTAGCTGAGGTGGTTGAAAGTCGTATTGGTGGGGAAGCCGAACTTGTCCCTGGCAATAACGCAACGATTTTCCAAGCGATGGACCAAGGCAAAGGTGATATTGATGTTCACCCTGATGTATGGCTTCCCAATCAAGAGAGCTTTACTAAAAAATATGTAGATGGTGCCGGCACTGTTCAATTGTCTAGCAATCCATATGAAGGCAATCAGGGATTTTGCGTTTCTAAGGATTTCGGCGAAGCGAACAATGTCACAGATATTGCTGATTTGGGTCGCCCCGATGTTGCTGCCAAAATGGATAGTGATGGAAATGGCAAAGGTGAAATGTGGATCGGCGCGCCGGGTTGGGCATCGGCTAACGTGAATGAGGTTAAGGTTCGCGATTACGGCTTACTTGATTTTCTTGAGCCCATTCGCGCGGAAGAAAGCGTTAAAACAGCCCGTGTGAAAGACTCAATCACCAAGAGTGAGGGCTATGCATTTTATTGCTATAAACCACATGCCATCTGGTATCAGTTTGATGTGACAATGCTAAGCGAGCCAACTTTTGATCCGGCAAATTACGTCATGGTTCAACCATCTGATGATCCTGATTGGTATGAAAAGTCTAAGGTCGCGACAAAAGATGCTCTTAAAAACGTGCAGATTGCTTGGTCCAAGTCACTTGCAGAACGTTCGCCAGCCATTGCAGAATTTTTTGAACGCTTTTCTTTAGAAGCTGACGATGTGTCAAACTTCGCGTTTGAAATTTCTGGCAATGGTCGCGATCCTGCTGAAGTTGCAAAAGAATGGGTTGCAGCCAATACAGAACGCGTCGATGGTTGGTTAGGTCTCTAAGCCAATCAAATCGCCAGCGGCGTGTATCTTAGATATGCGCCGCAAACCTATAATCTGTTGATTGTATGACCAGTTAAGTCGAGCATTTGGATTAAGAAAATGAATAATGCAGAAGATTGCATGATCAAAGTTTCAGGCGTCTGGAAAATATTCGGTGGCGACCCCGGGGCAGCTTTAAAGGCTATCTTGGAGGAGGGGCTTAGCAAAGCTGAAGTGTTGGAACGTTTCAACTCCGTTGTCGGTGTGGCCGATGTTAATCTCGAAATAGAACGCGGTAAAATATTCTGCATTATGGGTTTGTCCGGAAGTGGCAAATCTACAC
>JAHDFS010000071.1:6084-17093 GCA_020628035.1 Rhizobiaceae bacterium | reverse complement strand
AAAAAGGGCAGCGATGAGGCTGCCCTTCTTCATTTTAGATCTCAGTTGATGCCCTTAAGCTTTGAATTTTTTGATCTCACCTGATGATAAACGAGACGCATAAGAGGCAAGTTCCTTCTTCACCAACTTCATGAGGAAGTAGAGTGCAAAGATGTTCACCACAGCCATGGCAAAGATCGCAGCATCAGAGAAATCGATAACAGGACCTAAGCTCGCAGCTGCACCTATGACGATGAACACGCAGAAGATTGACTTAAATGTCAGTTCTGACGTCTTTCCCTCGCCAAAAAGATATGTCCAGCTTTTCAAACCGTAATATGACCATGAGATCATGGTTGAGAAGGCAAACAATACCACAGCGACAGCCAGAAGATATGGGAACCAAGAAATGGATGCACCAAAGGCTGCTGATGTGAGCGCCACACCTGATGTTCCGCCAACCGTTTGAATTGCGCTACCTGCTTCATTTAAGATGAATTGACCGGTTTCACTATCAATCATCAATTGGCCAGAAATGGTGATCACCAAGGCTGTCATGGTACAAATGACAACGGTGTCGATTAACGGTTCAAGCAATGACACGAACCCTTCGGTGATAGGCTCTTTGGTTTTCACAGCAGAGTGTGCGATGGCAGCTGAACCAACACCCGCTTCGTTAGAAAATGCAGCTCGTTTGAAGCCTTGGATAAGAGCGCCAACAAAACCGCCGGCAACACCAAGACCAGTGAATGCACCTTCAAAGATCTGTCCAATGGCCCAACCGATTTTGTCGTAGTTCGCCAATATGATGATCAATGCCGCACCGACATATAATATGCCCATAAAGGGGACGACCTTTTCGGTTACGCGAGCGATCGATTTAATACCGCCAACAATCACAGCAAACACGACAGCTGCAAATGCAAGACCCGTAATCCACCCCGGATAGTCACCGACAATTCCACTGATTTGAGCGTGGGCTTGGTTTGCTTGGAACATATTACCACCGCCCAATGCACCTAAAATACAAAATACAGAGAAGAGTACGGCAAGGAATTTCCCGCCTGGCAGACCAAGTTCTTTAAACCCTTTGGAGATATAATACATCGGTCCACCCGAAACGGTGCCATCTGCATATTCATTGCGGTATTTCACACCAAGTGTACATTCTGTAAATTTGGATGCCATGCCCAATAGGCCGGCTAGGATCATCCAGAATGTGGCGCCCGGTCCTCCTATGCCAACAGCAACAGCAACACCTGCGATATTCCCCAGACCAACAGTTCCCGATAGAGCCGTGGCCAATGCCTGGAAATGGCTCACCTCACCTGCATCTTTTGGGTCAGAGTAATCGCCTTTGACAAGACCAATTGCATGTTTGAAAAAGCGAAATTGCACAAAGCCGAAATAGAATGTGAATACGGTGGCCGCAATCACGAGCCACATCACAATCCAAGGAAATGATGTGCCGGGAATTGGTGCAAATATGAGACCAACAAATGGCCCGGTTACGGATGCAAATACTTCATTTACTTTTTGATCCATCGACATGGCTTCTTGCGCAATTGCGGGTGAAGCAGCTGGCAATGCCAATAGGGCAGCAGCTGAAAATGTTTTGAAAAAGTTCATAATGATATCCCCTAGTTCACCACGGTCACTGGAACCGAAGCGCTCATGACCAAGTTCGATGTTGAGCTGCCAAAAATGCGATTAGATATGCCACCTTCTGATGAACGTGCCACAATGATTTGATCAGCTCCCTCTTCGACGGAAATGCTATTTAGAGTTTCTGCAACATCGCCATGCCTGACGATGCCCTTTACACTCATACCAGCGCCTTGCAATTGCGCCACAGCCGGATCGACCACGCGCTCCATAGCAGTTGATATCTCTTCTTCGCGCCGTTTATGGCGTGCTGCATTTTCTTCTGCTGTTTGAAATGAAAATGGCGACCATTCCACGATGTAAGCGACCAGAATTTCGCAGTTACCGATCTGCTCGGCTAGTTTTTTGGCATGAGCAAGCGCTCGTTCGCCAGAACCATGGCCATCTAGACCGACTACCAATTTTGTAGACATTTTATGTTCCCCTTTTTGTTGTCCCCAAACCCTGTTGAGATCGACCAAAATGGAAATAATCTGGCAAATGAGCGAGATCATTTTCCATTTAGAAAACCCCAGCTAAACGTTACTACAATTTAAAAAGACTAATCGCCTAAACAGGCAATTCTGACATCAATAAGAGACTATTCTTTCCGCAAAAATCAGTCGTTACGCCTAAAATTGTAGAATTTTTGATTTTATTTAGTTGGCAGGACGATGTGATCTTCTTGTCAATTATCGTGAAAATAGCCCGCATTCGGACTATTTATTGGGCTGCATAAGTTTCTGATTTGTGAGTTTGCAGCCATCCCGCAAGAACATTTAACGCTAAATTGTAACATTACGTCAATGCAATTTTAACACGACAATATCAAATGTCATTTCATTGCCGCAATTTTATTGATATTGAACGCCTCTCGTTGATTTGTTTTTATTGGGTGGTTTCATTGCGCGCGCTAACTGGTTTTTTATTGGCAAGCTGTGGTTTTTTGCTAGCAGAACAGTCTGTTACCGCGCAGGAAAAAGACCCCCAGATCGTGCTTATTTCCTTTGATGGTGCCCATAATAACGCGCTGTGGGACAAAAGCAGGCGGATGGCCAAACGCGTGGATGCGAAATTTACCTATTTTCTATCCTGCGCATTTTTAATCACCAAGGATGACGCGCGCGGGTTTTACCGTTCTCCCAAAAACAGTTTGGGATTATCCAATGTTGGATTTGCGCAAACAAAGGCTGAGATTAATACCCGGCTTGGTCACATTTGGCAGGCGCGCGCTGAGGGCCATGAAATGGCCAATCACGGCTGCGGGCATTTTGATGGAAAAGCTTGGTCAGTCGCAGAATGGAATGCGGAATTTGATCAGTTTCGCGATATTTTAAGTTCGGCATGGATGCGCAATGGATTTGCTGATCAAGAACCTGAAGGCTGGCAAGATTTTGCCGTGAATGAAATCAAAGGGTTTCGTGCGCCTTATCTGTCTCACAGCAAAAATCTGTTTGCGTCACTTCAAGCCAACAACTTCACCTATGATGCCAGCACAGTCTCCAATGGACCGGCACTGCCAAAATTAGATACTTTGACCAAATTTGCTTTGCCACTCATTCCAGAGGGACCTTCATCGAAAAAGATCATTGCGATGGACTACAATCTTTATGTGCGGCATTCAAAAGCCAAAGATAATCCCGAATTGTCGCAAATCTTTGAAGAACGCACATATCAGGCTTTCAAGTCTGCTTTTGAAAAAGAATATAACGGCGCGCGCATTCCATTGCAGATGGGATTTCATTTCGTTGAAATGAATGCAGGCGCTTATTGGCGCGCACTTGAACGCTTTGCTTTTGAGACTTGTTCAATGCCAGATGTAGATTGCATCACCTATCAAGAAGCTTTGACGCGCCTTCATCAAAAACGCGCCAATAATAGTTAAGCAAAAGCTCTGATTATCTATTCTGCTGGTGAAGCTGAAATATCGCCTTGCGTGCTTTCATCTTCATAGATGATTTTCTCAAACGAGATGAGACGTTTATAGATCGAAATTAAATCGATAATCGTCGTCCAAACATTGGCGAAAAATTTAAAGCTTTCTTCCACGCGCTCAAACGCATTATTAATCTGCGTGAACACACCAAGAGTGATTGTGCCTGACACAATAGTTGGCCCCAGAGCGATCAGTGGAATGAAGTTGGAACCTTGTAAATATCCAAAGCGCGCAATGTTGAAATAGAGATAATGGAAATAAAGGCGGAAATAGTTTTTCCGCACGCCTTCATATAGCTCACTTACCTTTGGAGGCTGAGCACGATCGGCATTATCTTCACCGTAAACAAGTTCTTTGCGGTAAGCTGCTTCAACTTTCTGGTTGTTAAATTCCAGACCTGGCAACTTAATACCAACAGCTGCAAGGATGAAGGTTCCCAAGAAAGCAGAGAAGATCGCAACAAACACCATCGAACCATCAACTTTACCAATCAATGGGAGTTCGGTGATATTGGCGGAAAGCGTATAAAGCAACGGCAAGAAGGCAACGAGTGTCATCATAGAACGTACAAATGATACACCCAATCCCTCTACGATGCGGGCAAAACGCATGGTGTCTTCCTGAACACGCTGAGCCGCCCCTTCGATGTGGCGCAGTTTTGGCCAATAATCCATAAAATAATCGTTCATCGCAGTCCGCCAGCGGAACACGTAGTGTGAGACGAAGAAATCGAGCAGAACAAGCGCTGTGATATTGACCAGTAAGATTGGCGCCACGGTGATCAACTCACCATAAAATTCATCTAACGAAACTGAGTTTTTCTCTGACAATGCTTTTTGCAACAAATCATAAAAGCCGCCATACCAGTCATTCAAGAACACTGAAATTTGAACGTTATAATACGTAACGAGCATAATGATGGTGGAACCCAACACAGACCACCGAGACCATTTATTTTTATCTAAAAACATCCAAACAATGGCAAAACTAAAGCCGGCAACCGCCATGTAAATGTAAATCAACAACTTGTCTGGTGTTAAAAATGGTGGACGCTCGCCTTCAACTGCTACTGGCGTATAAGCTGACATGACTTCGAGCATGCCTTCATTTCCCTCAAATATACCAAACCAAATGCCGATGGCGAGAATTGTCCAGATGAGTGCGGACATAAAAAAGAGTTTGGGGTCAGGGAAAAACGATCTAAACAATGTTCAAGCCTTTTTATTGGCGGGGGCGCGAGAATAAGCACCACTGCGCGATTCACTTTGTTTAGAGCTGATTTATAAAGCGTTCTATCGTTGACAACAAGCCACATTTACGTGACCTATCTGACGCAATCGTTGACGGAAAATTGAAAGTTGGAACCTTTTCTTTTACACAAAATCCTTGTAAATGCTGCAATGCAATATAATTATAGATGTAAATATGTGCTGCATAGCTGAATTCAGGGGATGAGAGATGACAAAAACTGCAATTATTACTGGCTCAACAAGCGGTATCGGACTGGCGATCGCCACAGCGTTTTCGAAAGCTGATATGAATGTTGTAATCAACGGCCTTGGAAGCGCTGAAGATAATGAAGCTGTGCGTGCGGAAGTCGATGGATTAGGTAAAGGCGAAACACTTTTTCATGGTGCGAACATGATGGAACCTGATCAGATTGAAGATCTGGTTACGTCTACGGAAGCCAAATTTGGTAGCGTCGATATCATCGTCAATAATGCAGGTATTCAGTTCGTTGAGAAAGTTGAAGATTTCCCGACGAGCAAATGGGATGCGATTATAGCCATTAACATGTCGAGCACGTTTCACACCACGCGCGCAGCGTTTGCTGGTATGAAAGAACGTGGTTTTGGTCGTATTATCAATGTTGCTTCTGCTCACGGATTGGTCGCCTCACCGTTTAAATCTGCTTATGTGACAGCCAAACATGGCGTATTAGGTTTCACCAAAACGATCGCGCTTGAAGGCGCTGAATTTGGCGTAACAGCGAATTCGATTTGTCCAGGTTATGTTGAAACACCGTTGGTAACCGGTCAAATTGCCGATACAGCAAAAGCGCGCGGCATCTCCGAAGATGAAGTGATTAGCAATGTGATCTTAAAGGCTCAACCGACAAAACAGTTTGTGCAAACCGAACAAGTTGCGTCTCTGGCACTTTATCTTGCATCTGATGCAGCTGCCCAAATTACCGGTGCCGCACTGCCAATTGACGGCGGCTGGACAGCGCAATAATGGCAACAAAATCTTCAGACAAACGGATCATCAATCTCGCCTTGCAGGGTGGTGGCGCACATGGTGCTTTCACCTGGGGAGTTTTGGATCGTTTGCTTGAAGATGGCAAAATTGAGCTTGAAGGCTTGTCGGGTACGAGCGCCGGCGCTGTGAATTCTGCGCTGCTTGCCTATGGATTACAAACCGGTGGCATAGATGGTGCACGCGAAAAGCTTGAGGAATTTTGGCGCGCCTCAAGCCAAGCAGGTGCGGTTTTCTCGCCCGTGCGGTCAACACCCTTTGATGCGATGTTTGGCGCAGCATTTGGTGGCATTGGTCCCATGGTTTCTGCCACTTACAATGCTTTTGACACCCTCACCCGCACTGTATCGCCCTACGAGTTCAATCCTTTTGATATCAATCCGTTGCGCGATATATTGGAAAAATGCATAGATTTTGAAAAACTAGCGCACTGCAATGATGTGAAGCTTTTTATCAACGCCACCAATGTGAAAACTGGCAAAGCGCGGATTTTTGAAACAAAAGAGATTACGCTCGATGTCATTATGGCATCTGCGTGTCTTCCCTATCTTTACAAAGCAGTTGAAATTGAAGGCGAACATTATTGGGATGGCGGGTTTATTGGAAACCCGGCGATTTTTCCGTTCTTTTATAAATGCGAAAGTCCGGATGTGATGATCGTGCATATCAATCCCATGCTGCGGGACAATGTGCCAAAAACCGCGCCTGAGATCATGAACCGAATTAATGAGATCTCTTTTAATAGCTCGCTCATTGCTGAATTACGTGCGATAAAATTTGCCAGCAAGCTGGTGCAGGAAAATTGGCTCAAAGACGAGTATCACAACAAAATTCGCGATGTTTTTGTCCATTCCATCCGTTCAGATGACGCGTTGCAGGACTTATCCGTGGCCTCCAAATTTGATGTCAGCTGGGCGTTTTTGACGGATCTGAGAGATCGTGGACGCAAAGTTGCAGGTGAATGGATTGATCAAAACTTTGACAAAGTGGGCAAATCTTCAACGGTAAATCTGGATGAAGAGTTCTTGAACATCTCAAATATATCCGAATAAAGCACGATTTTATTTATATATTTCAATGACTTGACTATCAAACCCTTGAATGTCAAGAAACTGTTAACTATATCGGCTACATACTAAACGCATAGGTTTTATGCCTATGCAGGGCTGCGCGAGCACGGATGTACTGCCGCGCGGCTAAGTTTTTTCAAGATAAATTGTCTTGTATTTCTGCTCGTCTTGCCTTGGCAAGATGGGCGGCAATCTTGAAACTATCCGGCACTGTTGTTGTCAAGTTCCCCAACACATTTTCAATAGCTACATCGGCCATTTTATGCGCAACGCCGAAGGTGATTTTAAAACCACTTGTGGACACAATCACATTTGGATGATCGGGCATGACATCAATTAAGGGATCGCGACCCGCAGCGCGCGGGCGCAGACCGGCCCATTTTTCTATAACTGGTGCATCCTTTATTAGCGGGCACAGCTCCCTTGCACGCATGATTACATCATCTATCTTTTGATCTGTTGCATAAGGATCTGAAAATTCCAATTCGCTGGTGCTGCCTATAGCAACCTTGCCATTGCCGTGCGAGATCACATAAACCCCATTGTCAAAAACAATTGGCCAGTCAGGATCAATATCAGCAGATAACATTGCAGCCTGACCCTTGATCGGACGCCCTAACGCCAGTGTTGCGACACCTAAATCAGGCGCAACAAAGCCAAATGTATTGTTTCCCGCTGACAACACAATATGCGAAAAAGATATGGATTGACCATCTGAAAGAACCGCTTGCTTTATCTTAGCGTTGTAGCTTTTAAGCGCAGTTTCTTCCAATAAAGTGATATTGTCATCTTTGGTGATCGCTCTGCGCAAAGCATTGAGCAGGCCACGCGGGTTGACCCTTGCCGAGAGGCTATCATAGACCAATCCGCAGATTGCTTTATCTGCGCGCGGCCAATCTTTCTCAAATGGCTGATCGACAATCTGCCATTGATATTTACCCAGCCAAAATTCATCGACATTGTTGCCGTGGCCTAACATTTGACCACGTTTGGTTTCATTCATAATCGGTGCCAAACGTCCGCACCGATTGAACCCGCAATCTATTCCGGTTTCATCTTCCAATTGCGCAATTTCGTGCGGCAAGTCTTCCAAGGCTTCAAATTGAAACTGTTTCTTACCATCCCATCGCTCAGGCATATGAGGCATAAGCGCGCCAAGCAAACCGCCACTTGCACCCGAACCTAAATGGTTTTCATCCAATAAAAGTGTTTTGAGCCCCTGCTTGCCCGCCTTATAAGCAGTCCACGCACCGATGACACCCCCACCCACAACAACAAGGTCATAAGCTCCCGAATTTATCGAATGCAATTGACTGTTTGCAGAAGCTGGACTATCCGCTGATGACATGAATGAGAACCCTGAAACTAAAGACAACATCGACGCAACCTCCAGCGAACTGGAATGGCGTGAGGGTGATATGCCCTATTCCAACGAATTTGGCGACTATTATTATTCAAAATCGGATGGACGATTAGAATGCGATCATGTTTTCATCAACGGAAACGATCTGAAAAGCCGTTTTTCAGGAGCCAAATGTTTCGTCATTGGTGAACTTGGATTTGGCACAGGGTTAAATTTCTTAGAAACACTGCGACAGTTCAAACAATATGCGAATAATAACGCTAAGCTCGATTTCCATAGTTTTGAAATCAATCCGCTTAGCGCTGATACGATACAAAAAGCTTTGTCGATTTGGCCGCAACTGACAGATGAACTCTCACAGTTTCTTGCGGTGTTGCCAAACCAGTTTGAAAACAGCCATATATTGCAGATAGATGAAAACGTAACTTTGCATCTTCACATTGGCGATGTGAATGCCACACTTCCTGAACAGAACTTCCTTGCTGATGCCTGGTATTTGGATGGATTTGCGCCTGCGCGAAACGAAAGCATGTGGTCTATGGACTTGATGATCGAGATCGCAAAACACACAAAAGAAGGTGGTACATTTTCAAGTTACACTGCAGCTGGCTGGGTGCGCCGAAATTTAATGGACGCAGGATTTAAGGTTCAAAAAACCAAAGGCTTTGCCGGCAAGCGCGACATGATCTGCGGGAAAAAGAGTTAGGTGCCTATTTTAGGCGACATATTTGTTTTTTGAGCGACTGCTCAGATGATGATAGCCAGGTAGCATTGCTTTTACCTTATTAATCATCACATCCGGACTCACCGGTTTTGAAATGTAATCATCCATTCCGGCAGCAATGCAATCTTCTTTGTCACCGCGTAAAGCGTGGGCAGTGATTGCACATATAGGCGTTCGATAACCTGAAGATTGTTCAAGGCGGCGGATCTCGCGTGTTGCTTCATGCCCGTTCATCACTGGCATTGAAACATCCATAAGGACAACTGCGGGCTTGAACTTTTCCCACAATTCAACAGCTTCCTGCCCATTATTAGCAATTTTAAACTCAACGCCCAGATCTAACAAAATTTGTTTGAATACGATCTGATTAACTTCATTGTCCTCTGCAATGAGAACATCGATTTTAAAATCAGACGCATTTGGCATACCGCGGCGATCTGAATATTCCAGCATTTCTGGCGATACTTTTAATAGGTTTAGCACGCCTTCTTCAAGTTTGGACGGTGCGCAAGGTTTTAAAAGCTTGGCCGCGATCTCGTTGGCAAAAGATGAGATCTCACTTCGAATGAAACGATTTGGACCAATCGCTAAAATTGGCAGGTCTTCAACAGTCGATGTTTTACGAATATTTTTAATGAGCATCTCAAGTTCAGGGGATGATCTATCCTGATCGACAATGATCAATTCTACGGCTGATCCAAGGCTTCTCGTTGTTTCATAAACTTTTTGAGCTTCCAGGAAACACGAGGTTGCGCAGGCATCCATGCCCCAACTGGTGAGTTGCTCAAGGTAAATCTCTTGATCAAGTGAAGATCCCCCGACTACCAGCACTCGATTAGGTTTTTTAATTACCTGCGACATAGATAATAACGTTTTTACTCAAATTTGCGCATAAATTCAGACACTTATATTGGGGTAAAAATGGGGGAAATGTGTAAAAAGAAGATTAATTTTCTAACCAAATATAACCAGCATGTCTTGATATTAGAATATCATATGCATCACTGGATTTATTTAAAATTAATTTTTTTCATCTGGTTAATTTACTAGGTTTTATTGCTAAAAGCGCATTTTTCGACGATTTCTCATCAAATTCATCGATATTCCCCAAATTCGGGGAATATATTTGCTTAGTTTAATTGAACACCAACTAGGAATAACACACGACTTCAAATTCGATATTGTCTTCATCTTGAAAATAAAATCGTTGCCCTGGTTCATAATCGGCATGGCTATGAGGTTGAAGACCCATCTTCTTTACCCGCTCTTCAACTGCCTCTATATCATTAACGACAATACCAACATGATTGAGCCCGCCTAAAACCTGATATGTGTTGGAATTGGATTCAAGCTCGTTTGGGTTCTTATAAATCGCAAGGTAACTCTCCTCACCACCCACATGGTAAGTTTCACCACCGTAAATTGACTGACCATTCCATCTTACCTTCCAGCCAAATAATTCACATAGTCGATTGGCGGTCGCCTCAGGATCGCTCACTGTTACATTGATATGTTCTAAAAATGCTTGGGACATAATTACTCCTTTACCATTTGCTTGCTTGTCAAATCATCGAATTTCTGCAAACTTAATTGCTCAAGTTAACTTGAGGTCAAGCACTTTTTTAAAGGAATATTTATGGCCCGCATTGAAACCACTTTGTCCATCGGCGACGTCGCTAAACGTACAGGAACATCCGTATCCGCAATTCGGTATTATGAAGATGAAGGACTTATTCGAGCCGAGAGAAACCGAGCCGGGCAACGCCGTTTCCTGCGTTCAGAAATCCGACGTGTATCTTTTATTTTAATTGCACAGGAGTTGGGGTTTAGTCTCAACCAGATCAGAGCCCAGCTTGATCAATTGCCAGACAAGCGTACACCAACCAAACGCGACTGGGGAAGAATGAGCAAACATTTTCGCAGCGTATTGGATCAGCGGATTACCCAGTTGGAGGACCTGCGCGATAAGCTTGATGGCTGCATTGGTTGTGGCTGTCTGTCTCTGGATGCATGCCGGCTTTATAACAAAGATGATCG
>JAHDFS010000071.1:0-5984 GCA_020628035.1 Rhizobiaceae bacterium | reverse complement strand
CAGAATTGCAAATATTGCTCGACCAGGACAATCGCAAGACCTTGCTCATCGCGCAAGAATTCGATCGCGCGGCCAATGTCTTTAATCACGGATGGTTGGATACCTTCTGTTGGTTCGTCCAGCACCAATACTTTTGGTTTGGTCACCAATGCACGGCCAATCGCAAGCTGTTGCTGCTGTCCGCCAGATAAATCGCCACCGCGCCGTGATAACATCTGTTTTAAGACAGGGAACAATTCGAAAATATAGTCCGGAATGTTCCGCTCATTTTTCGGCAGCAATGAGAACCCAGTTTCCAAATTCTCCTGCACAGTCAACATGGGGAAAATATCACGCCCTTGCGGCACATAAGCAATGCCTTTGGAAGCACGCATATGCGGTGCTGCCTTACCAAATTTATCACCATTTAAGACAATATCACCATTTGAGATTGGGTGATGGCCAGTGATTGCTTTCAGCAAAGATGTTTTGCCCACACCATTGCGACCCATTATACAAGTGATTGATGCTTCATCAGCGCTGACTGATACCTGATGCAAAATTTGCGCGGCACCATAATGGAGATCAATTTTATCGATTTCTAGAACAGCCATAAGTGATATTTACCTTCCGAGATAGACATCAATGACGTCTTGATTTTCGATAACCTGCTCAAGGCTTCCTTCCGCAAGGACCGAACCTTCATGTAAAACGGTCACTTTGCAATCGAGATCGCGGATAAATTCCATGTCGTGCTCAACCACAACAACAGCATGGTTTTGTGCCATTTTCTTAAGCAATTCGACGGTTTTATTCCGCTCTTGCTTGGTCATCCCAGCCGCAGGTTCATCCACCAACAAAAGCCGCGGCTCTTGTGCAAGCAACATCCCAATTTCGAGCCATTGTTTTTGCCCGTGTGAAAGCTCACCCGCAATGCGGTTGATGTCTTCACTTAGACCAATGCTGTCAGCAAGATCGACAACTTTTTGTTTGTCGTCGTTTGAGAATTTATAAAACAACACAGCAAAAGGTGCGCGGTCATTGCGCAGCGCCATCATCAAATTGTCTTCGACAGTTTGATCTTCAAACACGGTTGGCCGCTGGAACTTTCGGCCAATGCCAAGGCGTGCGATGTCTGACTCACTTTTCTTGATCAACGAGACGTTCTTTTCGCCCCAAACAACATCACCCATGTCGGGGCGCGTCTTGCCAGTGACAATGTCCATGAAGGTGGATTTCCCAGCACCGTTAGGACCGATGATTGCGCGAAGCTCGTTTTCTGCGATCTCAAAGCTTAAATCATTAATGGCTTTAAAACCGTCAAAGGAAACTGAAATCCCGTTTACATTTAAAAGACTACTCATGATCACGCCTTCTTAAATTTATCAACAAGGCCACCCAGACCTTTAGGTGCATAAAGCGTTGCTATTACAAAGCTCAAACCGAGAAGCACAAGCCACCAATCAACCCATTGGATTGTGTAGAACCCAAGTGAAATATTCGGGATTTGGCCGCCTGTGAAGAAGGAGGATAAAAGCGAAACAAATATCGCCCCTATCACAGCACCATAAAGTCGCCCGCGTCCACCAATTGCGACCCAAACAGCCAGATAGATTGATGCAATCGGCGCAAGTTCAGCGGGATTAATAATGCCAGCTTGCGGATAGTAAATCGCACCGGCAATGGCTGCCATGATCGCTGTGATGACAAAGACGAAGAGTTTATAGCCTTCCACATTATAGCCTAGGAAACGGACACGACTTTCATCATCGCGGATCGCGCGGATGACATTGCCCAGTTTGGATTCAACGATGAGCTTGGCGATGACATAGCAGAACCCAAGTGCAAAAGCTGATCCCCAGAAGAACCAAAGCGACACATCCGCTTGTGAAGTTTCTTCAAGACCCGGCAAATTCTGCAAACCAGACAGACCATTATTGCCGCGCAAGCCACTGTCATTTTGGAAAAGATAAAGCGCTAAAGCGAGCGTCATAGCTTGTGTTAAAATGGACAGATAAACACCTGTCACGCGTGAGCGGAATGCCAACCAACCAAATACCAGCGCCAAAATACCTGGCACTAAAACAACCAACAATAATTGTAAAATAAAGCTATCTGAAAACGCCCAAATGGCAGGGAATTCTGAACCGCCGACAACGCCAAAAATCTGAACGCCAATCGCGTCAGATAGCTCTTGCGGCGTCAGCGGAAGGGCTGCTGCAGCATTGGCTTTTAATACAATGAGTTCGGTTCTGGCATACATCAACCACATACCGATCATGTAGCCGCCCAGTCCAAAGAAGGCGAAATGTCCAAGCGATAGAATGCCGCAATAGCCCCAGACCAGATCCATGGCAATTGCCGCGAGTGCAAGGCAAAGTGTTTTGCCTAAAGTTTTGACTAAACTGGTGGACACAATGCCCATGCCAAAGCCTTCGCTTAAGACGGTCACTGCAATTGTGAAGACCGCCAGCATCCCTAAAAACACCAACACGGAAGGGTGGCGAAGCAGAAATTTTGTTAATACAGCATCTTGCATTTTTTCGCCTCCTTACGCTTCTGCCGCTCGACCTTTGAGTGCAATAAGCCCTCGCGGTCTGAACTGAATGAAAATGATGATGAAGATGATCATATAGGTCTGCGCAGCCAGCGTGTTGGACGGATTGAAATATTCGATGATCTTCTGCAGGAACCCAATCATCGTTGCACCTGCGAGCGTACCCCAAATATTACCCACTCCGCCGACCACGACAGTCATGAAGCTCTGAACAATGTAATCATTACCAAGCTCGGACGTAACCTTGGCAAATAGACCAATCGCTACGCCAGCAATACCGGCAATGCCACAGCCCAAACCAAAGGTCAGCATGTTAATTTTATCAGGATCAATACCCATGGAAGCGGCCATACGCGGATTTTGGGTTACAGCACGTGTTTCCAAGCCAAGGCGTGTTTTGTTTAATACAAATAAGATCATGCAGAAGAACAGCACGCCCAGCACAAAGATAGCGATACGGATCCAGCTGATGCTAACCACATCGTTGATAACCCATGCGCCATCCAACCAGTCTGGTGCAGTGAGCGGTCGCGCTTGCGTGCCGAAAATGTTTTTCGCCAATTGTTGCAACGCGATTGAAATACCAAACGTTGCCAGAAGTGTCTCAAGCGGGCGATTATATAGATGGCGGATTACCAATCGTTCCATCAAAACGCCAGCTGCAAATGTCACCATAAATGCAACAGGAATAGCGATGATGATGGAGATTGTGTAATTCGGCACGATCTGCTGGACTACATAGCCAGAATACGCACCCATCATGATAAACTCACCATGCGCCATATTGATCACACGCATCACACCAAAGGTGATCGCAAGACCAATCGCCGCCAAGAAGTAAATTGATGCCAGACTGATCCCATCGAGCGCCAAATCAAAGAATTGATTAAGCGTCACAGATGAATTGATGTCGTTTAAAACATCACGTGCAACATCCGTTACTTCTTTATTGGTCTCAACATAACTTGCATAAAATACATGTTCATTGATCAACTGATCTTGCTCATCTTCGGTTAGAAAAGCTTCAGCTTTGCCAAGCAATACAAGATCTGCATAGGCGCTGTCTCGCGCTTCATCGCTGTCGAGTTCTGTAATGTTGAGTTTTCCAACTTTACCATCTTCGATATTGGCAATGAGAATTTCTTTACGCGCCGCCCGATCAATTGTTGCTGGCGCCAGATTGGCTTTAACCAACATGTCGTAAGCTGCATCGCGCGTCAGCTCTGTCTGATCGCCCCCCATATCCAATAGGCCATGCAAGCGAAACGCTGACCCATCTTGATTGACACCGGTTTGATCTGGAATGATCACACGGGCAACATTGATGTCTTCTGGAAGTGTTTTTGCAACGGCGACTTTCGTTGTCAAAAGCTGGCTTAAACTAGCGCGAACGTCGATCGATAATGCGCCTGAAAACGAGTTCAGCGCTTCGATCCGAGCGGCTGGATCTTCATCAAATTTAGCTGTCAGAATGCGTTCAATGCGGGCAAATTCTGCGAGCAATTGAGTATCGGTTTCTTTTTCGATCGCAATACGTAGCGCATCCAGATGTTCAGGCTTGGGATCTCTGTTGATACTGTCCAGACTTTTTCTGCGCACTTCAACATCCGGATCGGTCAATTGGAATTGTACAAGTCGTGCAGCGAGCAAACCGCGCACACCGCTATTGGGCTTAATCTGTTTAATCTCTTTCTTGGCAATCTCACCAAGATCAGCCCCATCGACCACGTCGGTTAGGCGGTAGATTTTTTTGTCATCCGTTTGGACATACACAAAGGCATTGTCAGACTTGCGGAACCAAAGTTCTTTTTCCTGCCATTTCGCTAAGAACTCGGCCGCACCTTGATAATTGGTATTTTGAATGGCTTCAAGGACCGGCGACACTGTTTTGGTCGAACTTCTTTGAATAAGCTTATAATTGTCGGACAGTACCTGTCTAAATGCATCAGCTTCCTGCGCTGTTGCGGTGGATAAGCTCATGACAGCAAGCATCACGCTCATAATAATAGTGAGTAAAAATCGCACCGAATGATCCTCTAAGGAAAAAAGGCTTCCCAAGTCCTTTTTTTAAAAAAATGTTGGGGTCGGCCGAAACCCACCCCAACTCGTATTCGACTAACTATTAGTAGTTAGATTTGATCTGAACACATGTGTTTGTAGATGTGTTGAACATACCACATTCTAGATCTTTCCAGTCTGACTTCAGAACAGCTGATTCTGGAAGGAAGTCTGTCCAAGCATCGCCAGGAACTTCAGCAGTTTGTGAAATGATGTCGAACTGACCATCTTCTTGAATCTCACCGATAAGAACCGGCTTAGACAGGTGGTGGTTTGGCAACATAACAGCTGTACCGCCAGTTAGGTTCGGGAACTCTTGTCCGTACATTGCTGTGCGTACTGCATCAACATCTGTTGTACCAGCAGCTTCAACAGCATTAACCCACATGTTAAAGCCGATATAGTGAGCTTCCATTGGATCGTTTGTTACACGCTCTTCACCCATTTTAGCTTTCCAAGCTTCGATGAATGATGCGTTTGCATCTGATTCTGCAGACTGGAAGTAGTTCCATGCAGCCAAGTGACCAACAAGGTTTGCTGTGTCCAGGCCAGATAGTTCTTCTTCACCCACTGAGAATGCAACAACTGGGATATCGTCAGCAGAAACGCCAGCCGCTGCTAGCTCTTTGTAGAAGCCGATGTTTGCGTCACCGTTAATAGTTGAGATCACGCCAACTTTTTTACCATCAGCACCAAGCGCAACAACGTCAGCTACGATTTTTGACCAATCAGAGTGACCAAATGGTGTGTAGTTTACGAAGATATCGCTTTCAGCAATGCCTTTGTCTTTTAGATACTGCTCAAGAATTTTGTTTGTTGTACGTGGGTAAACATAGTCAGTGCCCAAAAGCGCAAACTTCTCAACGCCTAGCTCTTCAAGATAGTAGTCTGTTGCTGGGATCGCTTGCTGGTTAGGTGCAGCACCTGTGTAGAAAACGTTCTTTGAAGATTCTTCACCTTCATACTGAACTGGGTAGAACAGTAGACCGTTTAGCTCTTCAATGACAGGAAGAACTGATTTACGTGACACTGATGTCCAGTTACCAAAGATAACGTCTGTTTCGTGAACTGTTAGAAGCTCACGTGCTTTTTCAGCAAATAGTGGCCAGTCAGAAGCAGGGTCAACAACAACAGCTTCAAGCTGCTTGCCCAAAACGCCGCCTTTAGCGTTCTGCTCTTCAATCAAAAGCAACATTGTGTCTTTCAATGTTGTTTCTGAAATAGCCATTGTACCAGATAGCGAATGAAGAATACCAACTTTAATGGTCTCATCATCTGCGGATGCGCTGATTGTCAAAGCGCCCGTCGCAATCAAAGATGCCATAGCCGTTGTTAGTAGTTTTTTTGAAATTCCGTTCATGATGTCTCCTAAGGAATTGATATTGCGCTA
>JAHDFS010000215.1 GCA_020628035.1 Rhizobiaceae bacterium | reverse complement strand
TGTGCCAGAAGCAGAAATTATCAATTTCGACTATGCATGAGTCGTGAACTGTAAATTTGAGTGATTTCTAAGTGTTCGTACCCATTTGATGTAACGCTGTTTTTAGTTTTTCCAGTGTGATTGGTTTTTGCACCAAAACATTGCTGCCCGCATTGACTTGATCTAACGAAGATTTGCCAGATATCAGCATACGGTGAGCGTCGGGTATCTTTTGCGCAACTTCTTCCAGAATTTGATAACCGTTGACATCTGATCCAAGGTCGAAATCGCTTACAACCAGTTCATATTCGTTTTGATCGAGGTTCTTGAAAGCTTCGGTTGGATTACTGCAAAGGGTTGCCTCGTAATCTAGGTCTTTCAAAATCTTAGCGACGACATTGCGCACTTTTCCATCATCATCGACAACCAAAGCGGTTTTTGTCTTGCTAGGTGTTCTGCCTGCGGAAGTTGGAAGCGCCATCGGCAATGTGACGGTGACTTGCGTGCCCTTACCCACCTCACTTTCTATTTCAAGATTGCCGCCGGACTGTTTGATAAAACCATAAACAATCGATAGACCAAGGCCGGTCCCGCCATCTGCCGTACGGGTTGAAAAGAACGGTTCAATTGATCTCGTTTTAATCTCATTGGACATGCCAAACCCATCATCTTGAACAATGATAGATGCTTCGCCAAATGGATTTGAACCCAATGATACTTCAATCAACCCTTTGCCTTCGATCGCATTATTTGCATTTAAAACTAGGTTTAACAAAGTCGATTCAAGTTGGCCTGGATCAGCAAGAACATGCAAAGGCGTGTCAGACTTATTCACCTTCAAGCTGACACCGTCTTTCAGGCCAATTTCGATAAGGTCTGTCATCCCTTCAACAAGACTGTTCAGTTCTACTTTTTCAGGCGCGAGATTTTGCTTTCGCGCAAAAGCTAATAAACGTTCTGTCAATGAGGCCCCATATTCAACAGCATTTTCAATGGCAGAGACATTATTGGAACTCGCTTCACCTTTAAGAAGATGCGCATGCGTTCGGATCGTTGAAAGGATATTGGCAAAGTCATGTGCTGTATCACCAGCCACTTTTCCAAGCGTTTCTATCCTGTCAATTTGGGCAAGCCTAGCCGACATATTATGGCTTTCGGTGACATCGGCAAGCAGCCATACTCGCCCATCATCGGGAAGTCGACTGGCTCTGAGTTCTAGAATTTGTCCATCGTCCGCGGTCAGTTCGATCTGCCCTCGTAAATCGATATTTAAATTAGATTCTGTCGCAGATGAGCGGAATTTGCTGTCCATGAACCAATCCACGAGTGATTTACCTAATGATGTCTCTGGGTCCTGTAATAAAATGCGCGCCATGGCAGGGTTTGAAGCTGTCACTTTGCCAGTCAGATCGGTGATTGCGATTCCATAAGCTATGTTTGCAAAGACTTTTTCAAACAGGGCATTTCTTTGATTAAGTTGAATGTGCGATCGATCAAGGCGCAATGCATTGGCTCGAAAATTGCGGAACGATCTGAAAAGATCGCCGATCTCATCGTCGTTATTGAGTTTGCGCGGGAGAACAGAGGTTCGATCACCTTGGGCCAATCGCACCATGGCGTCGGAAACCTGACTAATACTTCGGGCAACGTATTTAGAGACAAACAATGCGGCTGACATTGCCAGGATCAAACTCACCAGGCTTACAGCTGCAAGTGTTATTTTGATAAATTGGATGGTGGATGAGGAATCCAAACGTTGCTGTGATAAAAAGTTCTCGGCTTGGCGCGCATATTCAACTGCGAGTTCATTGACCAAGTTCGCATCGCGACGAATACGAAACAACGCATTTTGAGCTTCAAGATTAATGGAGAGTTCAATCCGTCTCAACTCAAAAATCCCTGTATTGCCGCGCACAAGTGCTTGCAATTGATCTGCTAACATCTGTTGTTGCAAATTTAGATCTTCTGACAATAGCTGCCGTTTTTGTCTCTGATACTGGCGTTGTTCTTCACCAACGCCAATGAGATTATTTGCATATGCCGCATTTAATGCATCCGCGTTCATGCTTTGCAATGTCCACCATAAAAGCCGCTGATCATTATCAACATTTGGGTCCTCAATCGCGTTAACAATCTGCTCACGTAAATTACCTAATACGGCGATCACGCGGCGCACATCTGACTGAATTACATCAAGGCGTTTGGAAGCAGCTACAAGATCTTTGATACCACTTTCCATTTGTATCGTAATAGGCGCGATGCTTAATTGATTGGGATCTGCGTCATGATCTGAGGCTGTGTTATCTCTCGCAGGCCATTCTTGGCGCACGGTTTGCAGTACGCTGATTAGTTTTCGACCTTCCTGATCAATTAAAAAATTGGATCGCTGGTTGAGCAAATAAGGTGCTGATGTTGCAAGATCAGAAGATCTTTTGGAAAGATCAATTGCTTGCGCAACGCGACTGAGCGATTGTTGATGAAGCGCCTCCATACGCTGATCTACCCTTTGTAGGCCAATCCAGGTCATCAAGCTTACGCCCACAACTGCCAATGAAAGAAGAGCGATGGCGGTCCATAACCGGGCGCGAATAGATCTTGGCAGTAGGGATATCATAGCCTGACACCGTCTGGGTGAGGCACAAATATGTATCCCTTGCCGCGTCTAGTTTGCAGATGAATAGGTTTGGAGGGATTTTCCTCAATCTTCCGCCGAAGCCGCAAGATCAATACATCAACGGTTCGATCAACATATTTGGTGAGATCACTGCCAA
>JAHDFS010000214.1 GCA_020628035.1 Rhizobiaceae bacterium | reverse complement strand
ACAATTCGACGTCAACACATCCACTTTCCTGGTTTTGAGCCATTAACAACGGCACAACATTATCGTCGTTTTGTCAAAGGAGCTGAAAGCGCCAACAAACTGTGGAATTGTGAATTTTCAGCATCAGGTTTGGAAGAAGAAACCGACGTTTTTTGTATCCAAGGCAAAGGTGAAGATTGGAATGCAACGACAAATGTTCTCATCGTTGAAATGAGTGAGCGCATTGCTGCCTATGAGAAAAACAACCTTCTCATCCGCCTCATCAAGGGTTATCGCGCGTTTTTTGAAATTTTGACCAATGGTGCATTATTTGGCTATTTCAAACATGCTTGGCGCTTTGGTTTTTTTGCGATTACACCATTTCTTTTGATGGGCATCGGTTTGTGGGGTGTTTATCTTTTAACGCAGTTTTTAGCCTTTGGCGAACCGCTGAATATGCTCTGGTCACTGCCGGTGAGTATTGTAGCTTTTGTCTATCTTTATCTGCCCCTATGCAACAAATTGCACACAATATTATTATTTGGGGACTGGGAATTTACCATGTCCATGGCCAAACTCAATGATGCTGAAATTAATGCATGGCTGGAAGAGTTTGAACACAAAGCAAAGCAGCATATCGAAACGGATTGCGATGAGATCTTAATCACAACGCATTCTATGGGTGGTAGCACCGGCGTGCATATTATCGGCGCTTTATTGGAGAAAAATCCAAATCTATTTGATGGCAAGAAAGTGATTTTTTCGCAGCTCGGCGGATGTGTGTTGCAAAGCGCGCTGGCAAGTCCGGCGCATAAGGTTCGCAGCCGTCTGGGATTGATCGCGCAAAATCCGGCTGTTCAATGGCTTGAAATTCAATGCCTGTCAGACGCGGTCAGCTTTTATAAAACCAACCCGGTGGCCATTTTTGGTTTTGATAAGCCAGACAAACCCGTCTACACATCCTTCATCCGCTTCAAGCATCAACTTGAAAAACCAACATATAAACGCATTAAAAAAGATCTACTGCGGATGCACCGGCAATATGTTTTAAGTTCTGAAAAAGCCTATAAATTTGACTTTATGCCTTTTGTGGCTGGACCTTATATCGGTCATGATCGCCTTCAAAGATTGATGGATGAAAAACCTGCACTGGATTGAATTTTGACGAACGATTTGAACCATAATGGCGCGCCACCAAAATCTGGTTTTGCAGCATTAAAACCCGAACTTTTGGTCACTGACTTTGAACGGAGCCTTGCGCATTGGTGTGATATATTTGGTTTTGAAATCGCCTATCAGCGACCGACGGAAAAGTTTGCTTATCTTGAGCGCAAAGAAGGCGCGCAAATCATGCTGAGTCAGCGTCATGATGATCAAAAATGGGAAACGGGCAAGATGGAGCAGCCTTTTGGCCAAGGGGTGATGTTTCAAATCGATGTTGAAAGCGTTGATCCGATTATCGGAGCAATGAAAACGCATCAACTCAATCATTACCGCATCCCGCATTTAGATGCGGAAGGTAATTCATTTCCCAATCCGCGAGAAGTTTGGCGTGATCTTGGGGACCGCCAAGGCGGTGCGAAAGAGTATTTTGCGCTTGATCCTGATGGCTATTTGATCATGTTCTCACAAAATTTGGGCTACCGTCCGCTTGCAAGTTAACTGTTTATAAAAGCGTGACGAATTGCATAAATCGTAACCCCCTGCTAGCTTTATCAAAACGAATATTGGAGGGGCCCCATGTTACGTATAAAACTTCTCATCTCAACCGTGTTTGCAATCCTTTGCTTTGCCTTGCCAGCGCAGGCGGCAGCTGAAATTGGCAAAGCGCTTATCGATGGTAAAATCGTCATCTTATATGATGATAATACCTGGCAGTTTGAAGGCGAAGCAAAAGTTGTCAGCTCCGCATGCGACGAGCTCTCGCGTCGCGTTGAAATTTGTAAAGGCGGAACTCCATATGAACAAATCGCGCCGGCAAATAATGAATTATTGGGGCAATTTCGCAAAGATGATCGTAATTATGCAATGATCGTTGAAGAAGAAGTTGGATCCAAAGATGGCATGACGTTAGAATTCATGCGCAGTGCGATTTTTGAAAACCAGATTGCTGGTGGTGTAAAGAAAGAAGACATCATCATCATTGATACAACAGAAGGCGAAGAGTTTGGTCAGGACTCAACTTTTGTGGCAATGGCAACCAGCTTGGATGGGCTTAAGCTTGTCTATGCCTATACCATTATGATTGCCGATACGACCACAGTGCAATTGATCACCTATGCTTTGGGTCAAGAGCTAACCGACGAGATTATGGATAATCACAACGAGTTTTTAGATCTCGTGCGGATTGATTTCGACTAGGCTTCATTTGCGATGCGCGCCAAGACCTTGAGCGCATCGTCTTCGCGGCCTTCGGGTACAAAAATATGATCGTGATAAAAGCCTGATACGGGATTTACGCCCATATTTTCTTTGGCAAGTTCCGTTGCGATCACCGCCATAAATCCAACCGCTTCGAGCGATGAATGCACATCAAGCGTGATCATGCGCGAGGGGAATTCAAATGGCAAATTATGCACTTCCGCTTCGGATTTTAACATGATCAGCGTCACGCCTTCGCTTTCAACAAAACGCATGCGTGGGTTTAATCCTGATGGTTCCTCCTCCGCGCTAATGGTGACGAACACATAAGTGCCATCAACCAATTTGGCTTTCAGCGTTTTCAGCAATGCCTTTAGATTAATCTCACCGGACATGACGCACTCCCACTTGTGATGTTTTGCATATCATGGGC
>JAHDFS010000070.1 GCA_020628035.1 Rhizobiaceae bacterium | reverse complement strand
TTTTGGCAATCACGTCTTTTAACGCCACCTCAAATCGCTCTATTTCCTGATCTGGCCCCACACTTACACGGATACATCGATCAAGCGGCGCCACGCCCGGCATTCTGACAAATATGCCACGTTCCATAAGCTCTTTTAAAATCGTCCGCGCATAATCTCCATCGCGCCCACAATCGATCGTGACGAAATTAGTGGCTGATGGAATTGCTTTAAACCCGAAATTTTCAGCGATTTTCTCGATCTTTACTCGCGAATTTGAAATTAGATCAAGAACCTTATCCAGCCAAGCATCATCGCTAATCGCCGCCAAAGCAGCCTTTTGTGATAAACGCGACATGCCGAAATGATTACGAACACGATCAAACATGGCAATCGTGTCTTTCTGACCAATCACATAGCCAACGCGCATGCCAGCTAAACCATAGGCTTTTGAGAATGTCCTCATGCGAACAACATTTGGCATATCTAAAAATGCTGACATTGCAGGCACCGCATCATCAGGTGCCATTTCAACATAGGCTTCATCCAAGATCAGCATGGTTGTTGCAGGAAGATTTTTGGCAAAATCAACAACATCGTCAGCGGACCACCAAGTACCCATCGGATTGTCGGGATTTGCAAAATAGACGAGAGGCGCATTTGTCTCGTGCACTTTACCAAGCAAAGCACCCAGATCTTCACGATCATCGCTATAGGGCACTGCATGCAATTGCCCACCGTAACCGGTAACGTGGAAATTAAAGGTCGGATAAGCGCCAATTGATGTGACAACCGGCACATCCATTTCAACAATCATCCGCACCATAAGGCCCAAGAGGCTATCAATCCCCTCACCTACAACGATCTGATTAAAATCAACACCCAGCTTGGCGTTGATCGCGTTTTTAAGATCAAAACTCTCAGGATCACCATAACGCCAGGATAAATGTGCTTCTTCCTCAATGGTTTTTTGCACCAAAGGTGAAAAGCCAAAACCATTTTCATTCGCCCCAATGCGCGCTGAAAACAATTTCCCACTGGCCCGTTCAGAGGTTTCAGGACCCACAAAAGGAACACTTGCCGGCAGTGATTGTGCCAATGGCGTAAAACTCTTAAATCCTGACATGACCCCGCCTTTCTGTGTTTTATGAGAATTATCCATTTGCGCTTTCCTTGGCAAGGATTTACCTTTGCGCTCCATCCACAAATCACAAAGTCCACAAAATGCCACCCTATATTGAAACCATTCTCTATATTTTTTCGCTCATTGGCCTGGGATATATCGCAGTCGCAACCAAATATCTTAAACCTGAGATCGGTGATGGACTGACGAGCTTTATATATAATGTTGGCGTGCCGTTATTATTGTTCAAAAATATTTTAAATGCCGATTTCGGCACCGGCGAAGTTCTGGTCATTTGGGCGGTCTATTTCAGCGCTGGAACCATCATCTGGGCATCATCTCATTTAGTTATTCAATTCGTATTTGGCAGGGATACGCGCGCCGGCGTGGTGGCGGGCGTTACTGGCGCATTTTCAAACTGCGTTTTGGTCGGCATTCCCTTTGTCACAGGGGTTTATGGCGAAGAAGGTGTTGCGATCTTATCAAAGATTCTCACCATCCACCTGCCAGTCATGTTAGCTGCAACCATTATTCAATTTGAATGGGCCAGCCGCAAAGATGGCGCAGTAGAAACCGAGCTTAATATGCTCAGCGTGTTGCAAAAGTTCTTAAAGCAATTGCTATCAAACCCACTTGTCTTGGGCATTCTTGCAGGCTTTATCGTCAAAATGCTTGCTTTGAGCCCGCCTCCTTTGGCCGATCGATTGATAGAAAATATCAGCGCAACTGTGGGGCCTTTGGCCCTCTTTGCCGTTGGCATGGCAACAAGACGATATGGTATATCAGGGCAAATCCCACCCGCCTTGGTGCTGGTTTCATTTAAACTGATGTTGATGCCCGCGATTGTCCTCGGTCTATCGCTTATTTTTGGCGTACCTGAATTCACCACACGCGTACTTGTTTCAATCGCAGCTCTACCAGTTGGAATTAATTCATGGGTTGTCGCGCAACAATTTGGCACCGGACAACGACTAGCGGCTACATCGATCACCATTGGAACTGCGACCGCTGTGATGACAACAGGTTTATGGCTGCTCATTTGCGACCTTGTCTTTTAACAGGAGTTGATCATCATGATTTCTGGGTTTGAACAAAAATCGATAAATATATCAGGGCTAAACTTAGCGGTATGGACAGCAGGTAACGGCAAGCCGATCTTACTCCTACATGGCTATCCACAATCATCTTATATGTGGCGGTTTCTGGCCCCTGAACTTGCCAAGACACATGAAGTGATCATGGTTGATCTACCAGGTTATGGTGAAAGCGAAGGTCCAGAACCAGACGCCGAAAATTACGCTTATTCCAAACGCAATCTCGCTGAAATCATTGTTGCACTTATGTCAGAACTCGGGCATGACAAATTTCAAGTACTTGGTCATGACCGTGGCGCCCGTGTTGGATTTCGCATGTGCCTCGATCACCCTGAAAAAATCACAGCATATTGTGCACTTGATATCGTGCCAACTCTGTCCGTCTGGGACAATATGGATTGGAACAATGCAATGGGCACCTATCATTGGCTATTTCTGGCCCAACCCGCCCCAATGCCCGAAACATTGATTGCGGCAGAACCAGACCATTACATGGATCATATTTTTGCAAGATGGGCGGGTGATCAATCCCAGCTTTCCTCAGAATCCATCGAAAAATACAAAAACCAATTTAGATCAAACAATGTGATTTCAGCTTCTTGCGCAGATTATCGTTCTGGCGCCACAAAAGATGTCGAACATGACCGCGAAGACCAACAAAAAGGTACAAAAATCCAGTGCCCGGTGCTCGCCGTTTATGGCAACAGCTTTTTAAAAAACATGGCAGATGTCCCCCGCAAAGAGTGGGAACCTTGGGCTGATAATTTAAAAGATTTGCAGCTGTCTTGCGGGCATTTTGTTGCCGAAGAAGCACCCGATGAATGTCTTCCAGCGATTTTAGAATTCTTTAATCATAATTGAACTCAAAATCTGCAAATACCGAAAAATTAAGACGTCTCGTGTCTAATGATAACATGAACTTAGTTTCTGGTTATCATTAGGAGATTTCTCTATGACTGGACGTAAATTATTTCAAATTCTCAAGCCGATCATAACGGTATTGAACGCTATTTTTGCAGTTCTACCACGGTTTTTGTTCAAGATGACATGGCCCATTTTGGAACTTATGCCATGGAAACTCGGCATCTTTATGCGCTATCTGTGGGCCAAACGTTTGGCCAAATCATGCGGTGAAAATGTTCTGTTCGAAACAGGCGTGCGCATCACTTATTGGGAAGAGATCGAATTTGGCGACAATGTCGCCATTTTCGAAACCTGTTATCTCGATGGCAAGGGCGGCATTAAAATCGGTGATAATGTTTCGATTGCTCACCAGACATCGCTCATTAGTTTTGATTTCGACATTGATAACGCCGATGGACCGCTGAAATACGCACCCATTCGCAAAAAACAGATCACTATTGGCGAAGATGCCCTCATCTTCTCAGGCGTTCGTATTTTAGCAGGTGCCAATCTTGCACCAAAAACTGTGGTTGCGGCCAATGCTGTGGTCAAAGAGGGCAATTACGAAAGCGGCATCTATGCAGGCATGCCTGCGAAAAAGAAACGTTCATTTGAAAAAGCAATTGAAGCGGATGCAAAAGCAAAAGCTGCTTAATTCAGATTAGATCAGATAATAAAAAACGGCTGCAAGATCTCCCGCAGCCGTTTTTTTGTTTCATACGCTCAAAAAGCCTACATATTAGGATACCCTACATGTTTGGATACATCGGCCCTTCGCCACCCTGCGGCACAGTCCAGTTAATGTTCTGATTAGGGTCTTTGATGTCACATGTTTTACAATGCACACAGTTTTGCGAATTAATCACAAAGTTCTGTTTGCCTTCATCTTCCACCCATTCATAAACACCTGCTGGGCAATATCGGTTTGATGGACCAGCAAATACGTCCAACTCAGAAGACTTTTGTAAATCAGCATCAGCAAGTTTGAGGTGAACAGGCTGATCTTCATCATGATTGGTGCTGGATAAGAAAACAGATGACAAACGATCAAAGCTGACTTCATTATCCGGTTTTGGATATTCAATTGGCTTATGCTTGCTTGCAGGCTCCAAACACGCATGGTCAGGCTTGCCATGCTTCATCGTGCCAAATGGCGACCATTTGATCAATGTGTTCAGCCACATGTCCAAACCACCAAGGCCAACACCGATAATCGTACCGAATTTTGACCAAAGCGGCTTCACATTGCGGACTTTTTTCAAATCTTCACCGATTTGCGAGCCACGCCATTCATTTTCGTATTCAATGATCTCATCCTGCGCGCGACCATCCGACAGCGCAGCAGCCACTTTTTCAGCCGCCAACATGCCTGATAGCATTGCATTATGAGAACCCTTAATACGCGGCACATTCACAAAACCAGCCGAACAACCGATCAATGCGCCACCTGGGAAGGTGAGTTTTGGCACGGATTGGAACCCGCCTTCAGTAATCGCACGCGCACCATAAGAGAGGCGCTTACCGCCTTCGAAAGTTGGCTTGATCGATGGATGCGTTTTAAATCTCTGAAATTCTTCAAATGGCGACAAATATGGATTTTTGTAATTCAGGTGGATAACAAATCCAACCGCAACCATGTTGTCTTCAAGGTGATAAAGGAACGTGCCGCCACCTGTTTTCATATCAAGGGGCCAGCCAAAGGAGTGCTGAACCAAGCCTTGCTTATGGTTTTCAGGTTTTACCTGCCAAAGCTCTTTAATACCGATACCAAACTTTTGGGGTTCGCGGTCAGCACTTAGGTCAAATTTGTTGATGATCTGTTTGGCAAGCGAGCCGCGCACACCTTCACCAATTAATACATATTTGCCCAAAAGCTCCATGCCTGGCTCATGATTTGGCCCTGGTTTGCCATCTTTGCCGATGCCCATATCACCTGTTGCAACGCCAATAACGGCACCATCGTCATTATAAAGCACTTCAGCGGCCGCAAATCCTGGATAAACTTCAACACCCAGCGCTTCAGCCTTTTCGCCTAGCCAACGACACACATTTCCCAACGAGACTATGTAATTGCCATGATTGTTCATCAAAGGCGGCATAGCAAAGTTTGGCAAGCGGATTGAACCCGCTGGTCCAAGCACGAGAAAATGATCATCTTTCACTTCCGTTTTGAACGGATGATCGCTTTCTTCACGCCAGCCAGGTATTAGTTTATCAACACCAACCGGATCAACAACGGCTCCAGATAAAATGTGAGCACCAACCTCGGCACCTTTTTCTAAAACCACAACAGAAAGGTTCTCATCCAGTTGTTTTAAACGAATTGCAGCTGAAAGACCCGCAGGCCCAGCACCTACGATGACAACGTCGAATTCCATGCTTTCGCGTTCAGACATAATAATTCCCTTGTTTCTCTGGCATTAGCACCAGTTATATCTCGCATAACACACATATTTCTAATCTATGTGCGTAATACCCCTGTATTTTGTTCATAGTACCACCACAATTAAATGTAAAAGCCAATTTGCACAGGAATGAATTTTTCTGGGTTTTTTTCATTTTAAAACACATCAAGCATAAGAGAATTTGTTCAATATCTATACTTGGTGCAATTAATCATTGGCTTTTTGCGCGTAGTTCACTATAGCTTCGCGACAAATACGAAAATACATGAGGTTCCATTCCGTGTCTGAGACGTTTAACAAAGTTGCAGAAATTATTGCTGAAACCAGCGAGATCGACCTAGAAACAATCACTCCAGATAGTAACACTGTTGATGATTTAGGTATCGATAGCTTGGACTTTTTGGATATCGTTTTTGCTATTGATAAAGAATTTGGCATCAAAGTCCCGCTTGAGCAGTGGACTCAGGAAATCAATGACGGCAAAGCCGATGCAGATGATTACTTCATTTTGAAAAATCTCTGTGGCAAAATTGATGAGCTAAGAGCTGCAAAAAACTAATTCGTTTCGCTTAGTTCAGGTCTGACACGATGCTTTTAGAATATTTTCAAATGCTTGATCACGTCAAAAGCATCGACTTTGCGGATCAGAGCATTGTGGTGGAATCTGTTGTTCCCGAAAAAAGCCCGATATTTGAAGGTCATTTCCCCGGCATGCCGCTTATGCCAGGTGTGCTTTTAATTGAAAGCATGGCGCAAGCCTCCGGCATTTTATATATGGCATTGTCCGAATTTAAGGTTATGCCATTCTTAATGTCCGTCGACACAGCCAAAATGCGCCAATTTGTAAATCCGTCCGAGACCCTCCAGATCAATTCAAAAATTGAACATGAAGGCTCAGGTTTTGTCGTCTCAAAATGTTCGATTTCAGTGGATGGAAAACGCGTTTGTAATAGCCAGCTTAAATTTGCAACTCGATCATTTGACGAGGTGCCGACTCTTGAGCATATTATGGAGCTCGCGGAGAGAGTAAGCCTGCAAGATGCGATAGATACATACAAAGCTGGCGCACAATCTTAAAAATTCACATATAGGGAAACCTTGATGAATACAAAAAGCAAGAATGATGTTGTCATCACTGGCATTGGGCTTGTCACATCCCTTGGTGTTGGTGTCGGCGCACATGAAGAGCTGCTAAATGGCGGCGCAATCGCACCAGCTGTTAACGACCAACTCATTCCACCCTATCCATTACATCCCATGCCGGAGATTGACTGGAACGAACAAATTCCACGCCGCGGTGATCAGCGTCAAATGGGCAATTGGCAAAAGCTGGGTGTCTATGCAGCAGGTCTAGCGCTTGATGATGCCGGTTTCAAAGAAGATGCAGATGCGTGTTCAACCATGGATATGATTGTCTGTGGCGGCGGCGGTGAGCGCGATTCTGATGTCGATACAATCATTATCGAAGAATCGCTTAAGCGAAATGACAAAGATGTCCTTTTAAATGAAAAGCTGCGAACTGAAGTTCGCCCAACGCTGTTCTTATCGCAATTATCGAATTTAATGGCCGGCAATATCTCAATTGTGCACAAGGTCACCGGTTCTTCTCGTACCTTTATGGGTGAAGAAGGTTCAGGTGTCTCGTCAATTGAAACAGCCGTCGCGCGCATTCAAGCAGGTTCATCCACGCATTGCCTCGTTGGCGGCGCCTTCGTTGCCGAGCGCGAGGATTATCTTTATGTGATTGAAGCGATAAACGCGCTTGAAACATCCCCTGCCCGACCCATTTGGCAACGCGATGATAAACGCGGCATTGTGTTCGGCTCAGCCGGTGTATTCTTGATTTTAGAATCAAAAGAGCATGCGACAGCGCGAGATGCAAAAATTTATGCGACGATTGACGGCGTGCTAGGTGATGCAGGTGCACGAGATGAAGCTGCATTCAACAAACGTATGAACCGACTTAACACTGAACTAAATGCATCAGATGATGCAGATACTTTGGTCTTGTCCGGCACAAGTGGCCGCAGTCAAGCGATGCAACTGGAGAAAAATTATCTCACATCGCATCATGCAAATTCAGCGATCAGAACCACAAGCGCAGTGTTTGGTCATACATTGGAAGCACAATTCCCATTGGGTCTGGCGCTTGGTGCCATTGCGCTTAAAAATGACGTGCAAATTGCACCATTTGCAGAAGATCTAGATGCGCCAATGTCAAAATCGGCAACGAAAGCGGTTGTCACCAGTGTTGGTCACCATCGTTCCGAAGGTTTGGCAACATTGTCAAAAGCTTAAGCGAAAAGTGTAAGGTAAGGAAATCCACATGACATCACCTGCATTTACAGATCATATGGGCCGGCCCATCGTCGTTGTTACTGGCATGGGCGTTGTATCTTCTTTGGGCGAAGGCTTAGAAGAAAACTGGAATAAGCTTAGCTCTGGCATCTCCGGGATCCATAAAATTGAACGCTTTGCGACAAATGAGCTATCCACGCTCATCTGCGGCAGTGTTGATTTTATCGGCGCAGAAGCAAACTCAATCGTTGATCGCACTTATATTTTGGCAGAAAACACCACAGTCGAAGCATTGGCGGATGCTGAAATTAATGGTGAATTTAACGGGCCATTATTTCTCGCAGCTCCGCCTGCAGAACCGGATTGGGAAGATCGGTTTGAACTCGCGAAAGAACTAACGCCAGAACAAAAGGAAGGGTCTGTTTACAGAAAATTCCTCGATATCTTGCATGATAAGCCAAAGCGTTCGTTTTTTGAATCATCACAATTTGGCATGGTGTCAGAACGTTTAGCCGATAAATTTGGCACACGCGGTCTACCAGTCACATTATCAACGGCATGCGCATCGGGTGCAACGGCCATCCAGCTTGGCGTTGAAGCCATCCAGCAAGGCCGCACTGATCGTGCACTTGCTGTTGCTACGGATGGATCTGTGAACGCTGAACAAGTCATTCGCTTTTCGCTTCTCTCAGCTCTTTCGACGCAAAATGATCCACCTGAAAAAGCATCCAAACCGTTTTCTAAGGACAGAGACGGGTTTGTGATTGCAGAAGGTGCAGCAACACTTGTGCTGGAATCGCTCGAAGCTGCAACAGCCCGCGGTGCCAAAATTCATGGCATTATCCAAGGCTGCGGTGAAAAAGCCGACCATTTCCATAGAACACGTTCATCGCCCGATGCAGCACCTGCTATGGCTGCCATTCATGCAGCCCTTGATGACGCGGGTATTAAGCCGGAAGACATCGGCTACATCAACGCGCATGGCACATCAACACCTGAAAACGACAAGATGGAATACTTGGCGCTTCATAATGTGTTTGGTGACAATCTAAGCAATATTCCCGTATCATCAAACAAATCGATGATCGGACATACGCTCACGGCTGCGGGCGCTGTGGAAGCCATATTCTCTGTTATGACGATCAAAACAGGGACATTGCCGCCGACAATCAATTATGACAATCCAGACACAGCTATTGAGCTTGATGTGGTTCCAAACGTCAAACGCGACATGCAAGTGAACTCAATCCTATCCAACTCGTTTGGATTTGGTGGACAAAATGCTTGTCTTGTCATATCAGCTAGCCCTACATAAATAAAACTAAGCAATTTCGTATTGCTAGAAAACAATAACAATACAAGGATTGTCGATGCGCGCGCTGCAATTGGTCGAAGACCGCAAACTTGAGATCACAGAGATCGAAGAACCGGGCGCTCCGGGAGTTGGTGAAGTCCAGCTATCCATCAAAGCAGTCGCACTCAATCATATCGATGTTTGGGGTTGGCGCGGCATGGCATTTGCCAAGCGCAAAATGCCATTGGTTATTGGTGCGGAAGCTTCCGGTGTTGTTGAAGAAGTTGGCCCTGGAACCGCAGGTCTTGTGCCAGGACAACTCGTGTCAATTTATGGTGCACGCGTATGCGGGCTTTGCAAGAACTGCCAAGAAGGTCGCGATAATCTTTGCACAGAAGTTGGCGGTGTCCATGGTTTTCACCTTGATGGTTTTGCACGTGAGCGCGTGAACTACCCGGCTCGACTGCTCGTACCCGCGCCGCCTAATGTGGACGCAATTGGCGCAGCGCTCGCACCTGTGACCTTTGGAACGGTCGAGCATATGCTGTTTGACAATGCAAAGCTTCAACCCGGCGAATGGATCTTGATCCATGCAGGTGGTTCTGGAATCGGAACGGCGGCAATCCAATTGGCGAAAAAGATGGGCTGTACTGTCATCACGACTGTGGGTTCAGACGATAAGATTGAAAAAGCCAAAGCACTTGGCGCAGACTATGTAATTAATTATCGCGAAGATCGCTTTGAAGGCCGCGTCAGAAAAATCACGAAAAAACAAGGCGTTGACGTCGTGTTTGAACATGTTGGTGCCGATACATGGGCAGGTTCCATGTTCAGCCTCAAAAAAGGTGGTCGTCTGGTCACCTGTGGCTCCACTTCAGGTGTATCCACCCAGGTCAATCTCATGATGCTGTTCCAACAACAACTTAAACTGTTGGGCTCATTTGGTTGCACAATGGATAATATGAAAAACGCAATGATGAAAATGTCTCAAGGCTTGGTTGAGCCAGTCATTGATACTGAAGTGGACATGGAAAACATCCATAAAGCGCTAGAACGTATGGAAGGCCGCAAAGTCTTCGGTAAAATCATTTTAAAATTCTGATAATCAGCGAATTGGATATCCATTGACAAAACTTGTCAGAAGATGTGTCGCAGAGCTTAGAAAATTTGCAAGCAATGCCCGCGACTGGGTAATGGCGCAATATGTGCTTGCGCTTTTGTTCGTGATCCGTCTCATGCCAATGAAAACCGCATTAAACGTGATCGGACGTTTGGCAAGATTTGTTGGTCCGAAAACAAGTCGTCATAAACTGGCGATGAAAAACCTTGAGATCGCATTTCCAGAAAAATCGATAGAAGAGCGCGAAGAGATCGCGATGGAAATGTGGACCAACATGGCTCGATTGGCAGCCGAATATGTCTATCTCGATCAAATTTCAGAGTTTGATCCAGATTCTGATGAAAACAGCAATATCGAAGTTGTTGGACGAGAAATTTTCGCAGATCTCGTCGAAAACAAGCGCCCCTTTATTGTTTTCACAATTCATAGCGGAAATTTTGAACTTCTGCCCATCATCTCCCAGCGATTTGATTTAAGCGTAAGCGCACTTTTCCGGCCGCCTAACAATAAATATATCGCCAAAAAGGTTTTAGCAGCGCGTGGAGAGCATATGAAAGACCTTGTTGCTTCAACGGCAGGAGCTGCGTGGAATTTGGCGCGCAAACTCGATAGCGGTGGCGGCGTTGGTATGCTGGTTGATCAAAAATTTTCCAAAGGTGGCGAGACCCAGTTCTTTGGCCATACCGTCAAAACTAATCCACTTCTGGCTAAATTGGCTCGCCAATACAAATGTGATGTATTCCCAGCTCGTTGCATTCGATTACCCAATGGACGCTTTCGTTTGGAGCTTGAGCCTGCGATCGAACTACCAAAAGGTGACAACGGCGAAGTTGACATTAATGCCACATCACAAATGCTCAACGACAAGGTGGAACAATGGGTGCGCGAATATCCCGGCCAGTGGCAATGGTTCCACGACAGGTGGCGCATCAAACATCTGCTCTAAAACAAAAAAGCCCTTACCGAGAACACCGGTAAGGGCTTTCTTTTATTGAGATATGTTTGCGATTAATGCGTAATCACAACTCGTGTATTTTTCAAACCTGTGCGCTCGACAAGATTATAGAATTTCGAGGCATTGTCAGGATGTAGACGAATGCAGCCATGTGATGCAGGACGGCCAAGACGTGAAATCGCATCTGTTCCATGCACAGCATATCCACCATGGAAGAATACTGCATATGGCATTGGCGCATTGTTATATTTTCGAGAACGGTGATGCTTAGACAACCATTTCGCCGACCAACGCCCTGTTGGCGTCGAGTAACCCTTGCGACCGCTGGAAATCTTCCATTTATATCTTACTTTACCGTTCTTCTTCACCACCATTGTTTGGGATGATAAATCGATGCGAGCTTCCAAAGGTGCGGCAATCGCATTGGAAGCAGGTAAAATCATGAACACAACAGCAAGCGCTGCTAAAAAATTACGCATTGTGAAACTCCCCACAATTTCAAAATAATACCAAATATTGACGCTAAAATAGCGAAATCCTAGGGAATTTACCAGTTGAAGCTTTATCTATGGTTAAGCCCACACGCTAAACGTCAGGATCAAAACGATAAATAGAGCTTCGAAAATGCACGCCAACCAAAACAGTTTATGCGCATTTTCAAGATCTAAATGTGTGAGTTTCAGTCGCCCTGTGGGGTTAAGATAAGGCTCATGCGTGATAATTCCATTATAAGATCGCGGCCCAGATAAAACGACACCAAGCGCCCCTGCCATCGCAGTTTCCGGCCATCCGGCATTGGGAGAACGATGAAGCGATGCATTGTTCAGCACAGTCCAAATTGCGTTCTTAAAGGACCGCGTACCTCGTGAGAATAATGCAGCGGTCGCGATCAATATGGCAGACAGTCTGGCAGGCAACCAATTGGCCAAATCATCAAGTTTTGCTGACGCCCAACCAAAATCCTCATGTTCAACCGTTTTATGTCCGATCATACTGTCTGCCGTGTTGAGCATTTTATACATCAAAATACCTGGCAGCCCCAAAATCGCATACCAAAACACCGGCGCAACGACACCATCTGAAAAATTCTCCGCAAGACTTTCAATTGAGGAACGAGCAACATCAGATGTTTCCATTTGAGATGTCTGGCGCCCCACAATCATACTAACAGCAGTTCGCGCACCTTCGATTTCACCCTTCGCTAAAGGATCAATAATCGCCTTGATATGGTCAGACATACTCTTTTGCGCAATCAAAACCGCCACAATCACAATCTCAATGGCAAAACCAATTAGTCCGAGCTGCCGAAATATGGAACCCAATAAAAGCCCGACAATTAAAGCCAGTAAAAGCATGATTGCCAGTGCGAGAATACCAAGTTTCTTACGCATTTGGCGGTTGTCTCTTATGCGATTAAGACGTTGATCGAGTAGAGAAATGACTTTGCCAAAACCCACGACCGGATGTGGAAACTTACGCCACAGCCAATCAGGATCGCCGACGACCATGTCCAAGATGATCGCAAGTAAAAGCATGAGAAGATGATAGTCCGTCATCGATCAACAAAGGATAATATCGCTGCTTTCAAGCGATCATCCTCTTCCTGATTACGGGTTAATCCCACGCGCAACCATTTGGAATGATAATCAAATTTCCTGGAGAGTATTTGACACCCCAACAAGTGTTCATGGAGTGCTGAAGCATTCTCATGACGTATGAGCGTGAACAATTTGGTGCCCCCAATGATCTCAACCCCGGTATCCGTAAGCACACTTAGCATTTCAATGTGTCGGTTTGTGATCTTCTTCAACAGATCTTGGCGGATGGCATTTGACGTTAATACGTGTCTGGCAACAGCCAAGCTGGGACCAGATACGGCCCAAGGGCCCTGCAATTGTTCAATTCGATCTAAGATCTCATCTTGCGCAAACACAAAACCAATGCGCGCGCCAGCAAGACCAAAGAATTTGCCAAAAGACCGCAACACAATCAAATTATCTCTCGCACTCCCCGACAGCATGGAAGCTTGATTACTCACATCACAAAAAGCCTCATCGACTATCAAATGTCCACCACGTGCTGAAAGTTTTGCAGCCAGATCTGAGAGTTCTTTTTGCGAGAATACCCGACCGGTTGGATTATTCGGATTAGCAAGAATGATTGATCGAACATCGCCAATATCATCAACGGATTTAATTGACATAAAATCGCGGTTTTGTCGTGCAAAAGCACCAGCATATTCACCATATGTGGGTTCAACGATACCGACATCACCTTCTAGCAGATCAGGCAGATGGTTGATCACAAATTGAGAACCGGATGTGACGACACAATTTTGCGCAGCGCCATAATATCTCTGAGCGATATGAGCCAATTCCGATAGCGAAGAAGGTTCAGGCAATCTCTGCCAGTCATCAAGGCTGAGTTCCGGGATTGGCGCGGAAAACGGGCTTATTCCTGTTGAAATATCAATCCATTCGGATCGCTCACCGCCATAGAGCTTAATGGCTTTTTCTAAATTTCCCCCGTGCTCGATCTTCATCACCCATCCGCCTGATCTATGATGTGTAAATACGAACCCGCAATATTTCCCACTTGTGCACCAAACGAACCCAAATCACGACCCAAAGCATCTTTGGCTGAAAAGAGCGGTGCTTTACCACTATTCTTGACTTCCGTTGAATAGTGAAACTCATGTGCAGTGAAATTTGAAACATCGAAGAAGTCCGACTTCACTTTGACATTGCGATAGCCGAGATTTCGTTTTCGCTCTGCAAAGCTGGTTTCAACGGGCAGTAATCCAAGCATGCGGTGATGATTATCGTCGGCATCAATAAGCCCTTCACCAAGGGTCATATAGCCTCCACATTCGCCATAAATTTTAGCGCCGCGCTCCGCCGCATCTTGCATACCATTGCGAAAGTTTTCAGCCTCTGCGATTGCTTCTGCATGAAGTTCAGGATAGCCGCCGGGCAAATATACTGCATCACAATCATCAGCTGGTCCCTCGTCCGACAAAGGTGAGAAAAAGCTGATCTCAGCGCCCTGTTCTTTCCAACCTTCAATAATGTGCGGATAGATAAAAGAAAACGCTAGATCTTTGGCTATTGCTATGCGTTGGCCCAATGGTGGCATTTTACCAAGATTATCAACACGTTTATGCGATGTATCCGTCAAGCTATTGATAATATCATCCACGGCAACACTGTCTTTGAGTTTACGAGCCGCATGTTCGATAAATTGATCCATCAAAGGGTGTTCAAAGGCTTGAACCAATCCCAAATGACGTTCTGGGAGAGATAAAGCTTTATCACGCATTACAGCACCAAAAACTTTTACGCCGAGCGGTTCGATGGCTTCACATAACATATGCTCATGGCGCGAACTGCCAACCTTATTCAAAATCACGCCAGCAATTTCAATGTCAGAGCGAAATGATTGGAAACCATGCACTATTGCTGCGACGGAATGTGAAAGCTTGGCACAATCCAACACCAAAACGACCGGTAAGTTCAACAATTTGGCCAAATCAGCCGCAGAGCCTGTTCCATCCGCCGCCCCATCGAACAAGCCCATCATGGCTTCGATGACCAATATCTCGCCTTGAGATGTCGCGGCAGCCGTTTGATCTAAAAGCAATTTTTCGCGCATGCCCCAAGGGTCGAAATTCACGCATTCTTTGGCCAGCGCGAGCGTGTGAAATTGCGGGTCGATAAAATCAGGACCCGCTTTTCCCGATGTCACCTTCAAACCTTGATTGCGTAATAATCGCAACAAGCCCAAGGTAATGGTTGTTTTACCAGAGCCAGAAGATGGCGCTGCAATCACAAAACCCTTCATCAGGCCGTCTTACCCGACAAAGATGATGTATCTAACGAATTAAGCCCCAAAGGGTCTGGTGTCAGTTCTTTGCCGGATGCCGCACCCAACCAGTCCAATCCTTCATGGAGCTTAACAACATCACCAATCACGACGATTGCAGGTGGTGAAAGTTCAGATTTTTCAACATCAGCAACAGCATTGCCCAATGTTGTGATCAGCACTTTCTGCTCTGCCAAGGTCGCGTCGCACACAAAGGCCATGGGTTCATCCGGCAAGCGTCCTGCGCTCAACAATTTCTGCGTAATTGGTTCGATATGTTTCATGGCCATGTACATAACAATCACTGGCGAACCTTTAGCAACATTCTCCCAATCAATCGCATCGGGGACAATGCCACCCGCATCATGACCTGTTAAAAACGTCACATTATGGTTTGTGTCACGATGGGTAACGGGAATACCCGCATAGGCCAAACCACCAATGCCAGCTGAAATGCCTGGCACAATGCGAAACGAAACGCCATGCTGAACCAAAGTCAACGCTTCTTCACCACCACGGCCAAACACAAAAGGATCGCCACCCTTTAGGCGCAGCACCTTCTTGCCTTGTTTTGCAAGTTCAACCAATCGCAGGGAAATATCGCGTTGCTTGGCAGAGGGTTTTCCGCCACGTTTACCAGCATATTCGAGCAATGCGCCAGGGCGCGCCAAACTAAGGCAGTCTTTATTGACCAAAGCGTCATGAACAATCACATCCGCTTGCGATAATGCATTGACGGCATGCAAAGTCAAAAGACCAGGATCCCCCGGTCCAGCGCCCACAAGCCACACGTCACCAGCTTTCATTTTTGGAAGTTGTTTTTGCCAGTCCTGCATTTCAAAATTTCAAGTTTGTTTGACCATTCATATTCGTCTCTCACCTTATACCCTTTCCAAGCAGGGGAAAACAATGATAACGACATTGAACCGACAATTTATGCTCACTAGGCGACAATGGACGACGAAATCACTCAAGACCAGGATGATGAAAAGGTTCTGCAACGCGGATGGACGACGGGTGCCTGTGCCACAGCTGCCACCAAGGCTGCTTTAACTGCATTAATCACTGGTGAGTTTCCAGATCCTGTTGCGATTCTCTTGCCCAAAGGTGAAGTCCCACATTTCCCACTTGCGCTCGAAAGCCTCGGCGAAGGCTATGCCATGGCCGGCATTATCAAAGATGCAGGAGATGATCCAGATGTCACCCATGGCGCGATGGTGATTGCAGGTGTGCGTCCGTTACGACCCGGTAGCGGCATAAAATTTGTAGCTGGTGAAGGTGTTGGCACCGTCACCAAAGATGGCCTGCCGATCGAAAAAGGTGAAGCTGCAATCAACCCCGTCCCCCGCCAAATGATGAGCGAAATTGTCACCGAAATTTGTGGTGAATATGGATTGCCAGCCGATGTGGAAATCCGCATCTCAATTCCCGATGGTGAAGAGATTGCCAAGAAAACTTGGAACCCGCGACTTGGAATTGTGGGCGGCTTATCCATCCTTGGCACGACTGGCATCGTGCATCCATTTTCATGTTCGGCATGGATCCATTCCATTCATCGCGGCATCGATGTCGCGCGCGCTGAAGGGCTTGATCATGTCATGGGCGCGACCGGTTCAACATCAGAAAAAACCGTACAAGAATTATATGATCTTCCCGAAATTGCATGTCTGGATATGGGTGATTTTGCCGGCGGTCTTTTGAAATATATTCGCAAGCATCCCGTACCAAAACTCACCATTGCCGGTGGTATAGGTAAGATGGTGAAATTAGCTCAAGGGCATCTTGATTTACATTCTGCCCGTAGCCAGGTCGACATGAATTTCTTAGCGGATATCGCAATGGAATTGGGATTGAATCAAAATCTCAAAAACCAGATTCAAAATGCCAATACTGCTTTAGAAGTCTATGAAATCACAAAAGAAAATGGCATCGACATGACACCGTCCATTGCTAAGAAAGCACATGAAACTGCAAAAACTGCGCTACGCGATGCGCCTATCGAACTCGACCTTATAGTGATCGATCGCGCAGGCAACATCCTGGCACATGCAAAGCCAGATGCAGGATCATGAGTAAAACGATCCTCATATTATCCGGCACCGCTGAAGGTTTCGCGCTTGCCCAACAGCTCCACGAAGAACACCCCAATTGGCGCATAATTTCTTCGCTTGCTGGCCGAACAAAGAACCCCAATTTGCCCATTGGCGAAATTCGAATTGGTGGCTTTGGCGGCACAGAAGGTCTGATAGATTATATTTCTAAACAGAAGGTTGATAAGATCATTGATGCCACGCATCCTTATGCGAAAACCATCTCGGAAAACGCCGAGCGAGCTGCAAAAGATTGCGCGATAGAATATCAAAAAATTGAGCGCCCAGCTTGGCAACAAACCGATGGTGACAATTGGACGGAGGTTCAATCGATCAAGGAAGCAGCTGACATACTGCCAAAAAATGCGACCGTTTTTCTCGCGCT
>JAHDFS010000069.1:4627-17519 GCA_020628035.1 Rhizobiaceae bacterium | reverse complement strand
TTTACTTAAAACGATCCGCCGCGAAAACGGACAAATCCAAATTCGAATGCTCGCCCACCATCATATTTGCAATTATATGACCACTTTTTGGTGCCATCATCAGACCATAATGACTGTGCCCAAACGCGCCGTATAATCCTTTATGATCTGGCAATTCGCCTAAGACCGGGATGTTATCAGGAAAGGATGGCCGATGGCCCATCCATTCAATCGTATCTTCAAATTCTATAGATGGCACCATCCGTTTCGCAAGCTTTTTAAGGCTTTCAAAACGTCTCCTGTTTGGCGGCGCGTCAATCGATGCAAATTCAGAAGTCCCAGCAACGCGCAAACCTTCTGACATGGAACTCCCGACAATTTTTCTATCAACATCCATCACCGAATGATTAAGCTGAGCCGAAGCTTTTGGGAACTGAACATGATATCCACGCTCTGCAATAAGCGGCAGTTTATACCCAAAAGACTTCAGCAAATTCGTCGACCAAACTCCGCTCGCAACAAGCACTTTTGGGGATTTATAAGCGCCATTATTCGTGAAAATTTCCCACATCTCATCATCAACTTTTCGGATATCCTTGACATCTTCTTGCAAAAATTCCGCACCCATGCGCATTGCCTTTTGCGATAAGACCTCACCAATCTTGCCGGGAGATATTGCTCTCGCCTGCCCTTTTATTATAAGCGCGGCTTTAAACTCCTTCGACAGATCAGGTTCCAAATCTGATAACTCACCGGCATCAACCTTTGTGATGTCGGCACCTTTTTCACGCCTGATTCTGTAATCAAGCCCGTTGATATTGGCGCGCTCTGACTGCCGAAATGCATGCACATAATAGCTATCAGCCACAAGATCTTCATGACCAGTTCCTGCAAGATGATGGCGATATAATTCAACCGATCCACTGGTTAAAATTTCCATCGCATCGGATATTCGTCGCGTGTCATTTTCTGTCATGTTTTTGATAAACTGAACCGCCCATGGCAGCGTTCGAAATAAATGCGCAAATTTAAACGATACCGGCCCATCTGGATCTAACACCCATCGCGGAATGTTCTTCCACGTTCCGGGAAGCGATTGCGGTATTAATGACCATGGCGAGATGATGCCAGCATTGCCATGCGAGGCGCCACTTCCAGGAGGGTTTCGATCGATGATACGAACCGAGACACCTTTTTCTAAAAGCGATAGCGCAGAGCAAATACCGATGATACCGGCGCCAATGATGGTCACGTCAGGGGCAGTTTTTAAATCTTTTGACACTACTTCACCCATTTGCAACAGCGAATTGAGTTCTGTGTTGGCGCTTAATTATTTGCGCAATGACAACAGGCGCAACAATTGCCAGCGACAGCAAATCTGCCTGCCAAGTTGGCGCAATAAATATCAAGCCAGCTGCTGTTGCCAGCAAACGCTCCCACTTCGCCATTGACGCTAAGAAATAGCCAACCACCGCTGCTGACAATGCAATGACACCCAAAACACAGCTTGTGGACGCATAAGAAAACTCCAATAAGTCAAACCCTGAACTTGAAACAATCAACAATACAGGCGCATACACAAAGGCCATCGGCGCTACTATTTTGCCCAAGCCCAGGGTGAAAGCAGACATTCCTGTTTTGAACGGGTTGGAATTGGCGATCGCCGCTGCCGCATAAGCTGATGTACAAACCGGCGGGGTAATTTCGGCCACCACGCCATAATAGAGCACGAATAAATGGCTGGCGATTGGTGGAATACCAAGTTGCGATAAAGCCGGCTGCGCCACAGACACCAGCATAATATAGAGCGCCGTTGTTGGAACCCCCGCACCCATTAAAATACAAGCAACCGCAACAAGAACGAGCGATAAGAACAATTGAATGCTTTCAACGGTGAAAATTTCCAAACCACCAATGGTGATAAACTCATAGAGACTCGCAGCCATTGTGCCCGCGCCTTGCGTCACCATGAACCCAATACGGAACCCGATACCTGTTGTGTTAATCACACCAACGACAATGCCCACGGCAGCTGAAGCTGCACCAACAGCGAGCGCATATTTAACACCCGTTTGCATAGCTTCTGACATTTCAGGAATTTCAATACGTTCTTGCGGGTTAAACGTGCCGATGATGGAGATTGATACCAAGATCAGTGCCATTAAAGGACTGAACCCATCATCAAAAAACTTCCACAAAACAAAGGCTATGAATGCCGCTGCATAAATGAGCGTTATAGGTTCACGCACACGCGACATGCCCACTAAAACCGCCAGAGAGATGCCGCAAAATGCGGACATAAACGGCGTGTAACCAGAAAACAGAACCACCAGCAAACCAATGAGCGGAATGATGTTTGCCCAGCCGTCTCGCCAGACTTCTTTAAACTTCGGCAGGAGATCTTTTGAGATGCCTTCTAAATCGAGTTTCAAGGCCATTAGATGAACAACGGCAAAAACGCCAACATAGTGCAAGAAAGCAGGGAAAATCGCAGCGATCACAATTGTTGTATAAGGAAGTTCTAAAAATTCAGCCATGATAAAGGCGGCCGCGCCCATTATCGGTGGCGTGATTTGACCGCCAGCAGACGCTGCAGCTTCAACGCCACCAGCAAAATGCCCGGGATATCCAAGGCGCTTCATATTTGGGATTGTCAAAGCGCCGGTCGAAACCGTGTTCGCCACAGATGAACCGGATATCGTGCCAAAAAATGCAGATGACACAACAGATACTTTCGCGGGTCCACCAACATATTGACCCGCAAGAATGGTAGCATTGTCAATAAACAATTTTCCAAGCCCCGTTTTTTGCGCAACAACACCAAACAAAACGAAGTGGAATACAATCGTTGAAACAACCCAGAGCGTGACGCCGTAAATACCTTCCTGCGGGAAATACATGCTGGAAACAAAGGTTTTGAATTTAACGCCTGGATGTTGCAAGAGCCCGGGGAAATATGGCCCAAAAAGCGCATAGGCGATAAACACACAAATGATAGCGGGCAGCACCCAGCCAAGGGTTCGCCGCGCGATATCCAAAACCAGAACAATGATGATCACCCCAAAGAACATGTCATATGAATTTGGATTACCCATACGAAAGGTCTGCTCTTCAATGCCCAACCAAGGAACACCATGCCATGCAAACCCGACATAAAGCGCGGACAAAACCCCAAAAATCATGAAGACAAAATCATAAACCGGCACATTGCCAATCCGCCAAAGACTGACCTTCATCGCCATCGCATTTTTTGTCTTAAGCAGCGGGAAAAGCGCATAGGTTAAAATAAACAGCCCGGCGAGATGAATACCCATATGCCAATGATCAACGGGCAAGCCGAAACCTGCAGTGATAAAGTGATAAGCGGCGAAAAGCAGCGCAACCGCGCGCAAAATGCTTGAAAGTTTGAGCCCTACCTGCCGTGTGGCAGCACTCTCATCATACTTTTCTTCAATAGCTGCAAGCTCTTCTGCTGAGAGCTCGTCACCTTGGTGTGTCTGTGTTTGGTTGTCACTCATGGTCAAGAACCTTTGTCGCCAAAACGATCAGTTGATAAAGCCACTAAATGGTCGCCGGATTGCAGCGGCATCGACCATGTTAGCAAGGGTGATAATGTCGAAAACGGGCCGCCCAAACCGTTCTTGCAAACTATGCGCATATGGCGGCAAATCAGTGCATTCTAAGAGGATTGCGCCAATTTCTGGTGCGCGCGATACCAAGCGTTCCCCGGCTGACAATACTTCAGTTTCGACCAATTTAAGATCCATATCATCACGTTTATTTTTCAAAATTACCTCTGCAAATTCCTCGCAATGTTCGAGGCCTTCAATAACAAGAGGTATACCTGCCGCGCCGACACCTTCGAGGTGTTTTTGCGTCAGCAAATAAGAAGAAGCTGTCAATACACCCACCGGCTTTGCGGTCATCGCATAAATTAGCGGCGCCTGCACCAAGGAGGAAACAAAGACCGGAATATCAACAGTTTCTGAAATTTGCCGTTGGAAAAGCGCAAGAAAACCACAAGACCCCGTAATGGCCTTTACACCCTGTTTTTCCAATCGCCGCGCAGCATCTAAGAGCTGCTCAAGCATCTCATCTGAGGGGTTGTTTAACAATTCCGGCACCGTCAAACCTTCAATGATCTCATAACATGTCGTAAAACCAAGACTGGAGGGGTTTTTAATATGGCCCGGTGGTTTGGGAAAATAGCTCTCCAGCGCAAGAACACCGATGGAAACGCCGCAAATATTCTGTCCGCCTTTGATCTGGGTCATGGGTGGTCTTCGCTTTACATTGGAAATTGAGAGAAACGCCGTCTGGGGGCGATGAAATTATCTCATCGCCCCACAGGGCATGTAAGATGCTGGCTGCTTATTTCAGCAAACCTGCTTCTTTGTAAAACTTCTCTGCACCAGGATGCAGCGGAACACCAAGTGCTGCCACACCGTCCAATGCGGTCTCAGCTGTGATCTGCTTGCCTTTCGCATGGCCATTATCGAGCAGTTTGCGTGTATTGCTGTTCCACATAGCTTTGGTGATGCCGTAAACCAGCTCTTCAGAAAGATCTGATGATACGACCAACATCGCACTCACAGCTGGTGTTAGAACGTCTTGATCAACACCTTCATAAATACCGCCAGGAATTTTTGAAGGAATATAAGCCGGGATAATCTCATTGATCTTTTTAAGATCAGCTTCTGAGAAAGAATGCAAAGACATTCCCTTAGTTGATGCAAGCTGCACCATCGCTGACACAGGCCAACCTGCAGCATAGAAATAGGCATCCAATTGATCATCTGCCAAACGTTCAGCGCTTTGGCTGTTGTTCAATTCAGCTTCTTCCATATTGTCACGTGTGACACCCCAGGCTTCTAGCATTTGCAACACAGCCACTTGCGTACCTGAGCCAGCTTGAGCAATCCCTACCCGCTTGCCTTCAAGATCAGAGAGACTGGAAATAGTTGCACCTTTTGGCATGACAAGGTGCAAATCCTCTGGGTATAAATTTGCCACAATGCGCAATTTCGGATGTGGTTTACCCTCAAATTTACCTTCGCCAAGATACATGGACCGGGTCACATCTGCAGCAGCAAGACCTGCTTCCAGTTCGCCATTTTGTACCGCAGCATTGTTGAAAACAGATGCTGTTGTAGATTGCGCGATCGCAATCAAACCAGGCACACCACATTGCCCACCTTCATCACATGCTCTTGAACCTGGAGGGGCTGAAATTCCGTTAGCAATTGTTCCGCCGATTGGGAAATAGGTTCCACCTGCACCCCCAGTGCCAATTCTAAAAAAAGTTGGATCCTGAGCAACCGCAACGCCAGCCGTCAGCATGCTGGTTGCCAGTGCGACAGCACCTAAAAGTTTTGAGACATTCTTCATTTATTACTCCCTCATTGATTTGGATTTTGAGTTTTATTTTTATTCCCAATCAGATTAGTACTGGCAAAACATAGAAGCAAATTGTAATATTTTCTAATTCTATAGATTTTAGTTATAGGAAGAGTTTATGAAGCTGAACCAAATGAAGGTGTTTCGCGAAATCATGCTGACGGGCTCGGTCTCCGAAGCAGCAAAGAACCTACACCGCAGTCAACCAGCAATAAGCGCAGCTATATCCACATTAGAAGAAGAGCTGGGGCTGAGATTGTTTGAACGACGAAAGGGGCGATTATATCCAGTTTCAGAGGCCCATTACCTGCTTGAAGAATGTTCAGAAGTTTTATCGCGGGTCGATCTCATTCAACGACACATCACCAATATTAAAAGCCTTGAAAGCGGCAAGTTGCAGATTGTCTCCATGCCAGGGCCTTCTGTGTTTCTCTTGCCAGATATGATTTCATCTTTCTCACAAGATACGCAGGATATTCAGTTCGATTTAATCTCAAGAAGTTCTGATCTGGTTTTCCAACTCATAGCCGCGCAACAATATGACATTGGCATCTCAGATCACTTTGAAGGCAAGCTTGACCAAACCTCACTGGTCAATGCTCAAGTCTTTAAATTTGAGTGTTACTGCGCCATGAGGAAAGATGATCCCTTGGCTGAACATGATGTGATCACTCCCGAACTATTAAGCAACAAACCGATGGGCCTACTGTTTGAAGAACATGAATCTCACGAAAATGTCGTCAACGCCTTCAAGCAGCGAAACGCCACAATAAACGCCCGCATCAAAACAAGATATTTCATTCCACTTCTCACATTTGCCGAAAAGAACATGTCTTATGCAATTGTCGACCCAATCGCGATTGAAAGCTATCGACTATATCGAAAAGGCAACGAGATCCTAACGTTCAGACCCTTTAGACCTGAAGTCAATTATACAACATCCATACTGCGCCCTGTTCACAGACCAACATCTTTAATCAGCGAGGCATTTTTGGAAGATTTGGTGGAAAAATTTATGGCGATTGGTGGCCAAATGATTGCCTGATCTCTTGAACCGCAGCAAAAGATCAATCCCTCGATAAAGACCGTCCCGATCTAATTTGAACGGGACGGCAAGTTATACGCTATTGATCAAGTTCTAAAACTGTTTTGCCATCGGCAAGCGCAACGCGCTCTAGTTTTTCCGGCGACGTCCACTTGAAGATACCATAGATCCCGGCAGGCACACCTGTTTCGGTAAAATCCATGGTCCCCGTAACACCGTCATAATTGATTTCCTTGCCAGCTCGAATGGCCGCAATACCATCAGCATAGGTATTCACCTTTTCACCTTCACCATTGGTGACGGCATGCATTGCCTCTGACCAGCTAGGGGAATTGATCTCCCCAGATTTCTCAATCGCGAGTGCCGTAGAAACCAATAAATCATAATATTGGATTGAATAAGAATTGCTGACATCACCCATGGCCTCGGCTTGCGGAGAAGCTTCAGCTTTTGGTTTGTAATAATCCCAGGCTGGACCATCCGCTGTAGAAAATGCAGCAAGCACGACTTCGGCATGCTTTTCAACGGCACCCATTGTTGCGGTCTGGATAAATGAAGGCTCCTGCCATTCACTTGTGCCGATAATAAACCATGAATTACCAGCCTCTGCTGCGTTTTTCACAAAGGCTCCACCATCCGGTGGCGCTGAAAACACAATCACTGCATCCGGGTTGAGGCTCCCGATCTTACTGACGACGCTGCGGTAATTCGGCTGATTTGGCTGAATGTCAACGGCATCCAAAACTTCAATACCAAGCTTTCCAGCCGCTTTCACCGCGGCATTTTTTTGAAGTTGAGAACCTGCAACCTCAGTTGCAACCAGCACGACGCTGCTTTTCCCTGCATTTTTTGCGTGGAGCAAGGCTGCGGAACCCTGGCCTGAATCCATCGGAGAACCGCGGAATAGCGGTTCATTTGCATTGCCGCCAAATTCTGCTTCGATGGATCCACCGTGAACTGACGGTAACAACGGCATGCCAGTGCTAGAAACTTTATCGAGGATATATTCGCGATATGACATATAATTATGTGCTGAATTCAATAGAATTTCGACGCCATCGCTATCCACAAGCTTCCGAGCTGCCCGCGCTTCACCTATGGTGCCGATGTCTTGATGGATAGCAACAAGTTTTCGACCAAGCGGCGGATCTTCGTTAATCACACTGAACGCGAAATCAGTCACACCATCAAAGAACGGGCCAAATCCACCATATTCACCTGTATGATAAGTTAAATGGCCGACTTTAATATCCTCCGCTAAAGTCGCACCCGCGGTCAAAGCAAGCATGCTTGCTGACAACAAAGTAGTCTTCAAAATATTCGATTTTAACATGTTAGATTCCTCCAAATCTGTTTTCGTGACATTTCAAAGGACGTCACGCACCTCCAATTCGTACTCTTGGCTAGATGTGATATGCCTCCTTCAATTGCTTCATATTTAATTTCTTGGCCTTCTCCAGCAGATGTATGCGTCCTAAACTGAGCACAAGAACTCGGTCTGCGACCTCAAGCGTCTTCACTGCGTTTTGCTCGGCCAGAACAATGCTGACCCCCCGCTCTTTTCGAATTGCGGAAATATTCTCAAATAGGACATCAACAAGAAGCGGAGACAAACCTGCAGATGGTTCATCAAGCAAAATAATTTTCGGATCCTGCATAAGCGCACGACCAACAGCGAGCATCTGTCCCTCGCCACCGCTTAAGCTGCCCGCGACTTGAGATTTACGGTCGGCAAGGCGTGGAAAAAGTGAATATACTTCTTCAAGCTTTTCCTCTTTGCTGCGCACGCCCACGAGCCCGCCCAGAGAAAGATTTTCAGCAACCGAAAGATCGGGGAAAACATTTCTTTCCTGCGGGACATAGGCAACGCCCATATCTGGTAATTCATATCCCGGAGTTGCGGTAATATCGGCACCATCCATTGCGATAGAGCCATTTTTAACAGGCAGTAATTTCGCAAGCGTTTTCAACAATGTGCTTTTGCCTGCCCCGTTTGCACCAAGCACTGCAAATATCTCATTCTCAACATGAAACGAAATGTCATGAAGCACGGTGAGCTCGCCATATCCGCTTTCTAAATTAGTGAGTTCAAGCACCGTCAAACTCCCATATATTTCTCAGCAACAAGCCGGTTTTTCTTCACCTGACTTGGCGTTCCCTGAAACAGCATTTCGCCTTCAGCAAGAAAATGTACATATTCACAAAATGACCAAATCAGATCGAGATCGTGCTCGACGATCACCACTTTCATTTCACCCTCTTTCACCTTGGCTGTAACCAATTCCATGACCGCTTGTGTCACATCATCGGGCAGGCCCGCAGTGGGTTCGTCCATCAAGAGAAGTCTGGGTTTAACAATCAGGCAGCGAAGAATATCCAAAAGCTTTTTCTCACCGCCCGACAGTGCATAACCGTCAGGATCAGCGAAGCTAAATTGATCAAGATAAAGATCGATCTCAGCTTCAATCTCATCGGTGATGGGATCATCTTCAATGACGCCCCTTATCGTCTCAAGCTCATGACTGGTTGCCGCAAGTCGTAGAGAATCCCGAATTTTTAAACTGTCAAAACCGGTTATCCTTTGATTGGTTTTCACAAGACCAAGCCGTGCCACCTCAAAAGATTTAAGCCCGTTTAATTTGTGCGCCCCACCATCTTCATCTTCCAACATGATCGTGCCCGAAGTTGGCGCAATACGCCGCGTCAACAATCCCATAAGCGGGTTCACAAGTGAAAATACGCCTGAGAAAATGCCGGAAAGGCCACCCATTACGCCCGCAATGAACCATACCCGAACCGACACTTTGTGCGGATTAATCCCGCTGGCCATGGCAAGTTCTTCGTTATTTGCCAACCCGCGAATGATCTCGCCAAAATTCGTGTGATAGATGATCCAATATAAATTAAACGCGAAAACCAGAACGAGCAGCAATGCGATTATCTGAAGATTTGTCGCGCCAACACCCAAGAAATTAAAGTACGCAATGGGGGGCTCGCTCATAAATTCATTTTCAGCGCCAACAAATAAGATCAAGCCATAACGCAGCATAAAAGACAGCCCAACCGATAAGATGATCATCTCCGAGGGCCTAACACCACGCAGTAAAGCAGGCCGATAAAAATACATATATGTGCCAACACTTAATAAGCCTGCGAGCACGGCTGCGGGCAGAATTGATACATAAAACCCTAGACCAAAGGTGACACTAAAAAGAGTGGCAAAATATGCACCGAAGGTAATGCTCTCGCCATAGGCAAAATTTATGAAACCGTTCAGGTAGTAAATAAGTGTGAAACCCATCGCCGCCAAAATTAAAGGTGAGGCTTGTAAAAGACCGATAAATATCGAGTCGCGAACCAACCACATATATGAACTCTCCCACTCGCAACGCCTTGTTGCAGCCTGTTATCGTGAGATTTAAGCCTGTCAATTCAATGGTAAGTCAGCAATAACTAGAAGAACTGATATATTACTTGTTGTCTTCTTTTCGCCAAATTAGACTTGAAAAGCTCATATGATTGAGTGTTGAGTTAAATAGAGAAATTGATGATCATTTATTGATGACATCCAGACCAATGTCATGGATTTTGCATAAGTGTGCGGAAAGAAAATACAATGTTGTTAGACGAGATTAAAAAACACAAAATTCCGGTCGCAGTCTCGTCCGCGGGTGTCTTTATCGCTTTTATATTTGCGGTTCTGCCGCTGATTGAAAGCGAAGAAAAACCCAAACCAAAACAAGAAGCCATCGTCACGCAGTCTCAACCAACGACCATTGCCGCAAACACAAATCAAAAAAGTGAAAGTGATTTTGAAGCTCGGCTGTCAGCGCTTGAAACCAGTTTTGCTTCTAAGTTAAACAACATAGATTTGCAGTTACAGAATATGAATAAAGCTGTCGGACGGCTGAACATAAAAATTGTCAAGCTGCGCGAAGCCGGAAATTCAGACGACATGTCCGGCACCCTAGATGAATTAAGTTCAAGTGTGAGATCTCACGAAGGGCAGCTGGTCAATCTAAACAAAGCAGTAGGTCGCCTTCACGAGCGATATGTTGATTTAAAAAATCTAAATGAAGAGCAAACCGCGCAATTGGACAAGTTCTCAAAAGTCGGTGAAAGACTTCAGGATCTATTTGCGCTGGGTGACAATTGATAGTTTGCGGCGAAAACACCGTTATTAATTCAGATTTTTCTGCCAAATCACGTAGGACCAATATTGCTCTGCTGAACCGGCGAGCTTATTCCATCCCCGTTTTTTTAACTCGCTAGAAATAAGCCTATTCATGATCCCATGGCCAAGAAACAAGACCGTGTCATTTGAAGTTGTATCCTGACATAATTTGTCGACACATTGTCTCCCACGCTTTTTCGCATCCGCGATAGCCTCACCATTTTTCGCAAAACCAAACAACCACATGATTCTGAATATTATGCACCAAGTAAAAAAGGTAAGCTTCGGCTTACTCCATTTCAGGTAAGGTAAGCTAGATTCTCGAAACAGTTCATCGATGAGAACTTTTTCATCTAGACCCAACCTGGTAATTGATTCAACTGCCCTTGGTAGATCACTGCAATATGCTCTATTGCAAGCACCTGAAATGTTAAGCGCATCAGAAGGTGGTGTGGATCCATCTGATAACCCACTGCGTTCATAGTCTTTGACGATCTGACCAACCGTAATTGGAACCATTTTTTCGCGCCTTAGACGGTCTAAGTCTAACTCCGGACGTCCATGGCGCATCAATATAATCTTCATTTAAGACTATTCTCACAAACCGTTTATCGAACCTATATCCGTGCAATCATCATCTAATTTAGCCAATTGCAAATCATGATGCCGAACAAGCCTGGTTCCCCCATATTCCTTCAAGCCCTCATAAATTGCACCAATGACGACACGCATGCTTTGGGTAATGGCATGGCGATGGGGATAAACCAAATAGATTTCCTTTGGCTCAACAACATAGTCTGGCAACATGGTTTCTAATAGTCCTTGATCAATATAGCCTTGAGCCAAGTTTTTCGGCAAACGAGCAAATCCCAACCCCTCGATTAAGGCACTGATCAAGTGAGAGGGTGTATCGACAATCAACTTGGTCGCCAATTCAATTTCCGCGTCTTGCCCGTCTTTTGTGACTTTATGAAATCCATGCACACGATGATCAGCATATTGAATAAAAGCATGCTGACCCATTTCTGAATAATGTTTCGGGCGACCATTGCGATCCAAATAAGAAGGGGCAGCAACCAGGACAGAATCAAACTGACCAATTTTACGAACAACCGCATTTGAGCCACCAATTTCCCCGGTTCGTAAAGCAAGGTCATATCCTTCCTTCACAACATCAACCAAACGATCTTCCACCTTCACAGTCAGCATTAAGTCTGGATAGACCGCATGTAATTTCTGCAGCGCCATTCCCACTGCATTTTCACCCATCACCTTGCTTATGCTGATCCGTAATTCACCCTTTGTTGACGTTGCTAATGACGCGACATCCGCACGCATACGTTTATGTGTTGTAACAATCTCCATGGCATGTTTTGCAATGATCCGTCCGGCACGTGTTGCCGTGGCACCCTTTGCAGAACGCTGCAGCAAAGGCACACCAAAATCTTCCTCTAGCGCAACCATTTGTTGGCTAATTGCAGGCTGGCTGATCCCGCGAACGCGCGCAGCAGCACTTAAAGACCCCTGATCCAATACTTCGAGAAAACTTTCAAAATATCCAATGTAGTTCATAAGATTTTCTTATGCCTCATATAAGAAGAAACCCTCTACTTCTTTGTTAAAACAGGATTTATATCTCGTTTCTAGATAAATTGCTATCAAATTCCAAAGGAAAAACTTATGGCTTACAATCGTAGAAACTTTTTAAAACTTGGTGGAACCTCTGTACTTGCAGCGCCATTTATTGCAAATCCAACACAACTTTTAGCACATGACGTTCCAGCTGTTGCAGGCATTAAGCCATCCTTTTCAAAACGACGGGTCGGATCCGCACAGGTCACAGTTCTACTTGACGGCATCATCGATGCAGACCCCAGCATCATTATCGGTTTTGATCAAGACACCGCCGATGAAACACTAAAACGTCAACACATCCCGCCATTTGATGGGTCACGACCATTGCCAATCTTAGGACATATCATCGATACGGGGGATCGCAAGATCGCGATCGACACAGGAACATTAAAAGGATTTTCCCCCAAAACCGGTGGCTATCACGCAGCGCTCGCAAATGCTGGCATCAATGCCAGTGAGATCGATACTGTGTTGCTAACACACCTACATCCAGATCATGTTGGCGGCCTCATCGATGGTCAAAAACAACTATTCCCTAATGCGGAAATTATGGTCAACGCGCAGGAATGGGATTTCTGGCATGGTTCGGCAGCTGATGGTTTACCAGATCAGGTTCAGCCCTTTGTAGATATCGCACGCAATTTCACAAACCCATATAAGGA
>JAHDFS010000069.1:0-4527 GCA_020628035.1 Rhizobiaceae bacterium | reverse complement strand
CAGCATATGATTACTCATAACAATCTGATTGCACAAAGAGCGGTCTATTATTTGAATATATAAATCCGCGTCACAACGATGATGGGAACGGCAAAACAATCTTGCCGTTCCCATTCAAGGCTGATGAGTATCCCTTAACGATAGTTCGCCCTAAGGACAGCTAGTTTCTGCCAGGCCTGTTGCAATCCAATCAAGGCTTTTTACTGCAATGGGTGGATTAACACAGTCAGCTGCGTAAGATCTGACATTTATCAGTTCACCTTTTTCTTCAGCGTTGTTCCAGTGATATTCACCATAAGCAACATCAATTGTAGCTTGATGCCCATCAGATAGCGACATATTCACCTGACCTTCTGGAGTTAAAAAACTCAAATTCTGCAGGGAGGCGGCAATATCTTTTGGCGCAGCAGAACCAGCTTTTTCGGACGCAGCTTTAATGGCGAGTATTCCTTGCGCCATTTGAAAAGACGCACCAATTGGCTGACTTCCAAAACGCTCAATATAGGCATCATTAAACCACTTATTGAGGGCATTATCAGCTTGAAAAACGTTATGCATACCCCGCGCGGCCAGGACGGTACCATCGGGTATGCGGTTGCCTAAGATCTCCAGCGGTACATCTGCGGTTAAAACAAGGCGGCTTCGATCAAACAATCCACGACTGCTGGCCTGAATGACAAAGGCTTCCAAATCCCCACCCCAAAGACTTGAATGGACGATATCTGATCCATTGGTCAATAATGACGTGATTTCAGATCCATATTGACCTGCAAAAATCTTCGGAAACTGCTCATTCGCAATATCAATATCCTGCTTAAGCTCCTTCAAAGAAAGCGAGAAATCACGCCAGGAATCATGACCCCAGGCGTAATTCTGATTAAGTCCGGAAATCGAACCTAGATCAGAAATCGTATCCTCAAGATATCTTGCTGCACCAACAGCGCCACTTGTCGCGTGACCGGTTGATCGAAACACATATTCAGGATCTAAGACAATATCTTCAAAAATCTGAGGCGTGCCGCAACTTACAAAGACAGTCAACACGTCCTCTTCTTCAGCTATGGGCGCAATTGCCTTGCAACTGCCAGACGATATGTAACCCACAACAGCATCAGCACTATCCTTGCTCACGAGCTTTTTAAAGTCCGCCACTTTTTGCTTACTGTTTTCGTCCACAAAAACGGGTTCAATTTTTGCGAGCGCTATTCCGGCACCAGAATAAGGTGGTGGCAACTCGCCGGCATTAATAGCATCTATGATGAGATCAGCGCCATTGCGTGCAGGAATACCCGCAGGTCCTGCAGCCGGCCCTGATAAAAACGTGACCAATCCCAGTGTAAATTTGTCCTGTTCAGCAAATGCCGCATTTGAAATAAACGGAACAGACAATGTGCCCAGAACCAAAACGCCCCCAATGTGTTTCATCAAACTAGATTTAAAATCGCGCATATAATGTTTCTCCTCCTCATAAGCGTGGTTTTGAATGAGGGATGCATCAGCGATCAGATTGGAAAAGACTGCAATTAAGTTGCTGAACATAGATGGGCGGATTTCGCTCATTTTATGATCGTCTTGAGCGCCAGGCGCTCATTGGCCAAAACGACGCGACTATTGTAGTAATTCAAAACTGTTAGCTTCGATGAATTTCAGAAATAGGCGGCAAATGACGAAGACAATATCGGACCAGCTCGAGGCGTTAACGCCATGGATGCAAGACTACGTCAATCAGGGGAAATTGGCAGGCGCGTCAGTATTGGTGGCAAAAGCTGGCAATGTGGTATTTTCAGATGCCGTGGGTTTTTTAGGCACATCAAAGCGTCTTGCGTTTAAAGAGGACACGATTGTTCGCATCTATTCCATGACAAAGCCGATCACAAGCTTAGCACTTTTGCAATTGGTAGAAGATAAGAAACTGTCGTTGTCACAACCAGTTTCAGAATTTCTTCCAGAGTTCTCGAACTGCACCGCTTTGATCAATGGTACAACTCAAATAGACCAAGTCTCAGCGTGCCGATGCCCAACATTGTTTGAACTCCTGACACATACAAGCGGCATGACCTATGGCTTCAACACTGGCTTACTTCCCGAGCATTACGCGCAACATGGCATTCATTTCTACCCAAATGCTGGCGGATTGCGCCCCGTGATTGGCAAACTTGCGCAACAACCGCTTGCATTTCAACCTGGTTCAAACTGGGAATATTCAGTTGGTATTGACGTGATAGGAGCAGTCATTGAAGTCGTCTCCGGCAGGACGCTTGAGCAATATTTTTATAAGAATATTTTTGAACCGCTCAATATGGTGGACACATCATTTTCCATATCAAATGAAAAACTGGATCGACTGGCTAATTGTTACACCAAAACATCAGACAAATTACTGTCCCAATATGACAGTGCCCAAAAGAGCCTATTTCACCAAGATGTTCATACCACCTTCTCCGGTGGTGGAGGTCTTCTTTCAACGATGTCGGATTATTTGAAGTTTGCAGAATTTCTGCGCACCAAAGGTGAAGGATTTGAAAATCAAATCTTGCGACCAGATCTCATTGAACAGATGTTTCAAAACCAAATCGGTGGCGACATCGCAAGTAAAGGGCCCAGTTCATTTGCCGAAATGCCGATGACAGGAGTTGGGTTTGGTTTGGGAGGTGCAGTTGTTCTTGATCCAAAACAGTGTGGGATGGAAGGCAATGCAGGCGACTTTGGTTGGGGCGGTATTGCAAGCACTTATTTTTGGATAGATCCACTTCGCGAGCTGACATGCATTTTCTTCACCCAATTAATACCCTCAAGCAGCTATCCGCTCAGAGCTGAACTAAAGGCGATCGTTCATCGAGCATTTTCATGATGCTATTTTTTAAGTCTATGATTTGCCCACAGATCTTGAAGATCAAACAAAATTAAAAGAAAGCAGGGGCGTAATCGTCTACTCCCCACGCCTCATATCTCTTAAATAATGCCCATATGTTGAGCCAAAAACTCAATGGAACCTATGGATTGCCTTAAATCTCTTCCGCGTATCTTAGGTGGTATTTTAAAGATCAATGAATTTACAAATTTGACGTCTTCTAAAGCGCTTCGCAATGCATTGTAAGCGTCTGCAGGTCCATATTCGCGATAAGCAGACATGGCAGCATCCAAGTTTGATTTCTCATGCATGTCTCGACTTAGAATATGAAATATTAAAAACAAATCGCGCGCTTGCGCGAATCGCAACGGCATAACTTCCTCAGGAAATTCTTCAAAATCGAAAAATATCCAATTGCCATCTTGATAAATTGTATCGCGCGTTTCCGGTCGTCCGTGACACAAATTAGCTGCATGAATTTTACCGATCTGCGCAGCCCATTCGCAAAGCAGTTGATCATGCTTATCAAATTGGCTCTCTTCCCGCATTTTTATCAATTCAGATACAAGCGTTGGCCCTGCATCTTTCGTGACCATAAAATTACGGTGTGTGAGAACAATTTCTGGTGTTAATAGCCCAGCCTCTTGGAAAATTTTTGCCTTCTCACATTCTTTAAGCAGTGCTTTATCAGAGATATAAATTGGAGCAGCCTTTAGATATTGCTTACGCAATAATGGCGTGATCCCGCGGTGAAAAACGCGTCCAAAAGTTACGTTGCGCCAATTAAATTGCTTCACCCAGAATACTTGGTCATCTATCGAGTGTTGATGAACGCGTGGTTGGTTGGAAGATGACGAAATTTTGTCGAGATAAGAATAGAGTTTACTTCGATCAACCATAGAGACATCTGCACCAATAAATATTCCGATAATTTGCTAATATTACCGACCAATCTGGACCGATGTGTATTGGAAATACCTCTAAAAGTAAATCTCGTAAAAAGCGTCACGGATGCTAAAGCTCGCGCCAATTTCATTGATTAATGCCAGCTCTAAAATAAGCCAATTTTCGCACACAGTGCAAATTGGATGAATTTTCTGAATAGTTAGAAATATAACTTGACTAAATAACTCATATTTGTTTTTACATATTAATATGACTATTTTAGTCAAGTTTAATCTGACAAGGATATAAGTTCACATGATTTCAGATCGCAATTGGACAATCATCGGCAAATCTGAACGAGATATGTTAAAGACATTTCGCTTTTTCCTGCTTGCCTTTACCGAAGGCAGTCAGACCCATTGGGAAACAGCAATGAGCATTTCCAAGGGTGAACATGGTCTGGATGCTGGTCGAGACATCGGCTTTGCCCTGCTGCGGGTCTTACAATCTGTCAGGGAAACAAGAACCAATTCGTTCATGTTTATTCATCCAGGATGCGAGAAATGCGCGAGCGAATTGTTGGATTGCGAACGTTATCTCATGCAAGCGATCCGACACGTATTTAAAGGTGAAACCAATCAAGCGCTGGTACCCTTAATGTTGCTTTGCGAGGGAGCAGATACAAACACTGTGATCACACGAATGCAGGAATTATCGGCCCATATCAATTCAGTCAGGGATGAAAATAAATCCTCAAACACACCCTCAATCCAGGCGAAGTAAACAAATAA
>JAHDFS010000068.1:3095-17609 GCA_020628035.1 Rhizobiaceae bacterium | reverse complement strand
TGCGCAATATAAGTGTGGCCATGCTGGAAAAATCCAGACCCGTTTTCAATCGCGCCGTAAATTTCAGATGTGCAGAGCATGGCGCCAATCGGCTGATAACCCGCGCCCAAACCTTTTGCGATGGTGAGAATATCTGGCGCAATGCCATCTTGCTCACAGGCAAACAATGTGCCGGTGCGCCCCATACCGCACATCACCTCATCTAGGATCAGCAATATGCCATATTGATCACAAATCTCTCGAATACGCTTGTAATAACCCGCCACCGGAGGCACTGCGCCCAGCGTTGCACCGACCACAGGTTCTGCAACAAATGCCATCACGCTTTCCGGACCAAGACGCAGGATTTCAGCTTCCAACTCATTGGCCACGCGTTGGCCATAATCAAAGGCTGGTTCATTCTCACCACGCCCTCGATATTCGTAACATGGTGATATGTGGCTGGTCTCAATCATCAATGGCGAAAAGGGTTCCCGCCGCCATTGATTACCTCCCGTTGCCAATGCACCTAACGTATTACCATGATAGCTTTGACGGCGTGCGATCACACGATGGCGTTTGACTTCACCACACTCAAGAAAATATTGCCGCGCAAGTTTTAACGCAGCCTCGACTGCTTCAGATCCGCCCGAGACAAAGTAAACACGATCAAGCGCACCAGGCGCATGCTGGATCAAAAGATCCGCCAATTCTTCGGCAGGTTGCGAGGTAAAGAAACCAGTATGGGCAAAAGCAACATGATCCAATTGATCTTTAATGGCATTGGTTACCGTTTGATCGCCATGACCTAAACAGGAAACGGCGGCACCTCCTGAACCATCAAAATATCGCTTGCCATCTTTATCGATTAAATAACAACCTTCTCCAGATGCAACAACGGGCGGGTTACTTTTCGTATGTCGGGGGAAAACATGTCCCATAGGGCTATTCCTTGATATCGATTATTTGCGCAATTCGAAAACCCAAAAGGCAGAAACCTTCAGCTTCCTTAATCATTTTTATATGTGAAACATATATTTCATTTATTGACAAGAAAAAATTCATTTGTAACATTTATTTTAAATACATTCACCAGATGGAGATCAATCTTGGCACAAATGGAAAACTTCCATGATCGAATTTCAGCGCGATATTCACAGCTCAGTAAAACTTTGCAAATAGCTGCCGACTTCATCATTGCAAACCCACCGGATGTCGCTTCAAGAAGTTTACGTTCCATCGCAAACGCAGCTGGCATGTCACCAGCGTCGCTAACACGCTTGGCCAAGGCTCTAGGCTATCAAACTTATGAAGAACTACGCGAAGACATCCGCGGCACTGTTAGTGACAAGTTTGAACCTTTTTCCGACCGCGCAAAGCGAATGCGTGCCGCTCATGAAAACACATCAGACAATACAATTTTCGAACAGGGTGAAACAATTCGCAACAACATCGATAGTCTTTATGCTGATCTGAGTGAAAATGAATTAAACAATGTTTCGAATGCCCTATTAAAGGCGCGAAAAGTGCACCTAATTGGCGCTCTGGGTTCAGCAGGATTACTGGATCAATTTGCTTATATGGCAAGCTGGTTTTCACAAAACTGGTCGGTTACCGGCAAGGACGGAAACTCACTTGCTGCAGCGCTCGCCAATCTTACCAAAGACGATGTGGTCCTTGTTTTATCTATGGCACCATTTGCTAAACGATCAATTCTTGCCACGCAGTTTGCAATGGAAAAGAAAGCTAAAGTGATTGTTGTCACCGACAGTCATAAATTTCCTGGGCTACAATATGCAGATGCACATTTCTTAGTACAATCAGAGAGTTCAAACTTCTTTTCATCCTATACTGCTGTTATGGCCCTGTTTGAAACAATTATTGGCACGATGGTTGAGCTCGGAGGTCAAGAGGCAGACCTTGCCATCTCCGAGGTAGAAGAAACCAACAAGAAACTTGAACAGTTCTAATTATTGATCGTGCTTCATCGGCACATAATCTTTGCCCATATCAATCACAGATGGCCGGCCATCAAGAGACAACTCGCTGATCCGCGCTGGCGTCTGGCTAATCACCTTGCCGCCTTTAATCACATAAAGCCGTGTTGGTTTGAGCCGCAAAGCTTCAATAACGTCATTGGCTTGCAAAATCACAAGATCCGCATTGCAGCCTACCTCAAGGCCATAATTTTCAAGCCCCATGGTTTTGGCAGAATTGAGCGTAATTGCATCATATATTTGCTTCTTATCTTCAATGCCGCCCATCTGCGCAACATGAATGCCCATATGCGCAACTTCAAGCATGTCGGCAGATCCCATCGAATACCACGGATCCATCGTGCAGTCCTGACCCAATGAAACGTTTAAACCAGCTTCCATGAGTTCGCGCACGCGCGTTAAACCACGACGTTTAGGGAAAGTATCGTGCCGACCCTGCAACATGATATTAATCAGCGGATTTGGAATAACATTGATCTCAGCTTCTGCCATTAAAGGAATGAGCTTGGAAACATAATAATTATCCATGGAATGCATCGATGTCAGATGCGACCCCGCAACCCGACCTTCGAGCCCAAAGCGAATGGTTTCAGCTGCCAAAGTTTCAATATGGCGCGACATCGGATCATCGGTTTCATCGCAATGCATATCAACTGGTAATCCACGATCCGCTGCAATCCGGCATAAGGCTTCAACCGATTGACGACCCTCATCCATCGTGCGTTCAAAATGCGGAATACCGCCGACAATATCAACACCCATATCAAGGGCACGGCTTAAAGCTGACACACCATCTGGCGCGCGATAATATCCATCCTGCGGAAAGGCGACCAATTGCAAAGTAATGTAAGGAGCCACTTTCTCACGTACTTCCAGAAGCGCTTCTGCGGTTACCAATTTCGGATCAGATGTATCCACATGGCTTCGGATAAAGAGTAAGCCTTGGCTGACGGCAAGATCACAATAGCGAAGTGCCCGATCGACAAGCTCTTCTTTGGTCACAATAGGACGTAACTCACCCCAAAGCGAAATGCCTTCAAGCAATGTGCCCGACACATTCATGCGCGGCTTACCAAGCGACAAGGTCGCATCCATATGAAAATGTGGGTCACAAAATGCAGGGCTTAACAGACGACCGGTCGCGTCAATTTCATCTTTAAACTCGCCTTGCAATGATGTCTCAATAGCGGAAATCTTGCCGTCCGAAATCCCGACATCACAACCTGATTGTCCGGTGGTTAAATTGGCATGGCGGATAATAAGATCAAACATGTCTATCTCCAATGGGTTGGATGAGCATCTAACGTTCCCCGCGTCTGAAGGGCTGCATAAGGGCCTGCGGAACGCGCGCGCGACGCGCCATAACCGCAAGCGCTGTAATCGACAAAATATAAGGGATCATCAAGAACACTTGATAAGGTACGACACCGCTCAACACGGTTTGCAAACGGAATTGGAAGCCATCGAAAAATGCAAATAACAATGCGCCCAATAATGCATGCGATGGACGCCAGGATGCAAAGACAACGAGCGCAATACAAATCCAGCCGCGACCCTGCACCATGGTTGGGAAAAAGCTGTTAAATGCGGAGAGCGTGAGAAACGCACCGCCAATCGCCATCAATCCACTGCCAACAATCACGCAGCCATAGCGAATGACAATTGGATTGATACCTTGCGCTTCAGCAGCATGGGGATTTTCACCCGTCATGCGAATAGCTAATCCAAGCGGTGTTTTGAAGACAATGTAAGCTAAAACGAACGCAAGAACGATTGCTAAGTAAGTCGGCGGTGTTTGGGTAAAGAATGCCGGTCCAATAAATGGAATATCTGAAAGTCCTGGGATATCAATCGGCTGAAAGGCTTCAACGGTTGGCGGCGTGCCTGCTACAGGAACCAAAAGCCTGAATATATAATAGGAAAAACTTGAGGCAAACAGCGTGACGCCCAATCCGCTCACATGTTGAGATAAACCAAGCGTCACGGTAAAGAGCGCGTGCAGGAGACCAAAGACCCCGCCCGATATCGCTGCCACCAAAATGCCAGTCCAAAGGTCCGCGCCATTAAAGACCGCCAACCATCCGATCATTGCACCAAATGTCATGATACCTTCAATACCAAGATTAAGAACCCCAGCCCGCTCACAAAGCAAAGCGCCAAGCGTGCCAAAGATCAACGGTGTGGCGATGCGCAATACTGCCGCCCAAAGACCGGCTGATGAAAGTATGTCTATAATCTCTGTCATCGGCGTATCCTATATTGGGTGAAAAAGATTGCGACCAACATCGACAATAATGACAAGGCCACGGTGACGTCAGCAATATATGTCGGGATTTCCATCACTCGGCTCATCCCGTCAGCGCCGACAAACATGGTCGCAATAAAGAGCGCTGCTAAAATGACTCCGATGGGGTTAAGGTTGGCAAGCATCGCAACCACAATGCCCGAATAGCCAAATCCGGGTGATAATTCGGTTGTGACGTAACCCTGCACGCCCATCACCTCAACCGCGCCAGCAAGACCGGCAAAGCCGCCTGATATCATCGCCACTAAAACCAGTGTGCGCCCTAATGGTACACCAGCAAAAACCGCAGCCTCCGGATTAAGGCCCGCAGCGCGTGACTGCAAACCAAAGACAGTTCGCGTCTGAATGAGATAGATGATGATCGCCAATGCAATCGCAATGAACAAACCAATATGCAAACGTGATCGGGTCAATATACGCGGCAGCATCGCATCATCTTCCACCGGAAGTGATTGCGGCCAACCAAATGCCAATGGGTCTTTCAACACCGTATCAATCAACATGGACACAAAGAGAATTGCGACAAAATTTAAAAGCAGCGTGGTCACCACCTCATCAACGGAAAACCGCAAACGAAGCCAAAGCGGGATCAGCAGTAAGATCATCCCAGCAATCGCGCCACAGATTAAAAGAACTGGAATTTGAATGAACGACGGGGTCCCGGCCAAGACTTGGGAACTTACAGCGGAAACCGTTATCGCACCAATATAGAGCTGCCCCTCTGCGCCGATATTCCATAATTTGGCGCGAAAAGCGATGGCGGCGGCCAGACCTGTCAGCATAAGCGGGATGGCACGTGTGAGTGTTTCTGTGGTTGACAAACGCGAGCCAAATGCGCCTTTGACAATGTTCCAATAAGCTTCAAAAACAGGCGCACCGGCAAGCGCAATAAGAACACCTGATAATGCCAGCGCTGCGATAACTGCGATCAAAGGCGTTGCAAAGATCAATAATAATGGTTGGTTCTCACGTCGTTCAAACCTCATCGCGAACCTCCTGATCTGCCCATTCGCCCGACATCATGAGACCCATCTTGCGCGCATTGGCGTCTTCCGCATCAACGCTTGGAGACAACCGCCCACCCACAATGGCTTGAATGCGATCAGCAAGCGCTAATACTTCATCCAGATCCTCGGAAATTAAGATGACACCCGTTCCATTTTTTCGCGCATTTAATATCCGCTCGTGAACGGCAGCAACAGCACCTTCATCAAGTCCGCGAGCCGGTTGTGCGGCAAGCAAAAGTCGAGGTTGGTTTAATAGGTTTCGACCTAAAATGAGCTTTTGCATATTCCCGCCGGATAAAAGCCGGATGCGCTTTGTCGGTGTCGCCCCTCGCACATCAAACGCAGAGATCACGTCTTCAGCAAATTTTACGCCAGCCGATCTATCCACCAAACCATTTTTGGAAAATTCAGGAATTCGCTCAAGAACCGCATTTTCCCAAATCGCCATTTCACCGATCACACCTTCATGATTGCGGTCTTCAGGGATACGCCCAATGCCGCGATCCACAATTTCCGGAACAGAAAGATCCCCCACTTCCTCACCAAACAGCGTAATTGCGCCATCAGCACGTTTTGCGGTTCCGCTTAAGAGCTGCGCAAGCGTCGCCTGCCCGTTGCCCGACACGCCAATTATTCCCAAGACTTCACCTTCGCGAACGTGGAAATCTACAGCCTTTAATCGGTCTACGCCGCCCTGTTGAACCGACACATTTTCCGCACTTAGAATAATTTCGCCCGGCTGAGAGGCTTCGCGAACAGGTCGCTTCACTTCACGCCCAACCATAAGCTCGGCAAGTTCTGATTTATTGGTGTCCCCCACCAAGCGTTCAGCAACAGATTTGCCACCACGCAGAACGAAAATTCGGTCGGCGGTTGCCATCACCTCATCCAATTTATGGGAAATAAAGATCAAAGACAGGCCCTGTTTGGCCATGTCTTTTAATGTCGAGAACATCTGCTCAGCTTCAATATTGGTCAAAACCGCGGTGGGTTCATCAAGCACCAAAATCTGCGCATCATTATAAAGCGCTTTTAAGATTTCAACGCGTTGCTGTTCGCCGACAGATAAATCGCCAAGCCGCGCGTCCGGATCGACAATTAATCCAAATCGTTTGGAAATGTCTAAAAGTTTTTGGCGCGCATTTTTGGTATCTGTCGCAACAGACCAAATGCCCTGCGTGCCGGTGATCACATTTTCTAAAACGGTCAAATTCGCTGCAAGTGAAAAATGCTGATGCACCATCCCAACCCCAGCGCGGATGGCTTCGCGCGGTTTACCCTGCGGCAACTCTTTGCCCATGACACTGACTTTGCCTTGATCAGGCACATAATGCCCAAAAAGAATATTCATCAACGTAGTTTTGCCCGCGCCGTTCTCGCCGAGCAGGGCAACGATCTCGCCTTTGGCAAGGCTCAAAGAGATATTGTCATTGGCTAAATTGTCACCAAAGCTCTTACTCACCCCAGAAATTTCAAGCGCATTTTCCATCATCACCCCAATCCCGCAATTGGAAATTTATGCGTCCAGCGTAGCTCAGTTTCTAGCCGCGCGGCAAGGCTCAAGAGAAGCTTCTCACAACCCATTGGCGCCAATAATTGAACAGGGAGCGGCAGGGCATTTTTATCCTCTCCGAACGGCAATGTTATCGCCGGAAAACCCGAAATATTTGCAAGGGTTGCAAGCGGAGCAAACGCTGCCATGCGCTCAAAGTGTAATTCTATATCTTTGTGATCCATCGGAAAGGATCCGATGGGTTTTGGTGCGCCCGAAAGCATGGGCATTAAGAGGCAATCATAATCATCAAAAACGCGCCAAAGGTCTCGACTGACCAGAACCATTTTGTTCAACAAGTTCCAAAGCTCAACGCCTGAGATTTTGTGTCCTTTATCCACGGCAGCCTGCGTGATGAGCTCGGCCTTTGTAAAGTCCCAATCTGTTGATTGCGCAAGCTCGGCTAAATTTGTGGTGATGATGTTTGAGAATATTTGCCCGCTATCCTCAATCATGTGGGCAATGTCTTTCCAATCCAAAGACATGAGCGCATGCCCGTCAGCTTCCAAAGATTTACCTGCAGATAAAACCGCTTCCGACCGATCTGAGCTAGTTGGGAACCGATCTCCAGTATCAAGCAACATGCCAATACGCAATTTGCGTTCAACAAAAGGAACCTGAACCGCGTCTGGATAGGGTCCCTTGATATTGCTGGACAACGCCTCAAAAATATTTGCCGTATCTCTTACGGTACGGCAAATCGCCAATTCGCTCGCAATACCGCCAAGATGATTGGTGAATTGAGGTCCCGAAGGAATGGCACCACGACTTGGTTTTAAACCAACAAGACCACAACAAGCAGCGGGCACACGAATGGAGCCACCCGCATCGGTCGCATGGGCAATAGAAACGATACCAGAAGCAACGGCAGCCGCAGCCCCTCCTGACGAGCCACCCGCTGTTAGATCGGGATTAAGTGGATTACGGCATATTGGACCAATGGCTGGTTCACTTGATAATGCCAGTCCAAATTCAGGGCTTGTCGTTGTGCCAAAAACACAGAAACCAGCCTCACGAAATCTCGCAGCGAGCTCTGAATCCAAGTTATCATTATCCGGCGTGACGCGTGACCCCGCTCGAATTGAAAATCCTTTAAACGGGCCACCTAAATCTTTTGCCAAAGTTGGAACACCGCAAAAGATCTGATGATCTCCAATCGTTCCGCTCTCAAGTCTTTGATCTATATCATGAGCGCTTTGCAAACCTTGCTCGCCGGATACATAAACAATCGATCCAAGAATTTCATTCTCTTCGAATTTAGAAAGCGAGGCCGACATGGCCTCGCTCGCCGAAAGCTCACGCATGCGAATTGCATTTGCAAGCGCAGTTGCATCTTTATGCATGAAGCTTAAGTTGGCTCATCCATATTTTGCGGAACTTCAAATGTACCCGCTTTAATCTGCGCACGAATGCTTTCCATTTCAGCTTCTATCTCCGCTGGCGCAACACCTTTCACATAAGTGATGTCACTGCCGCCTTCTTTCATCAAACCGTAAGATGTGTAATCGCGGCCGACAGGTTTTCCAGCTTCAACATCAGCAATAGCTGCATTGAGGATTGGACGGAAATTCCACAGCGCATTTGCAAAAACTGTGTCTGGATAACGTGACGTATAATCGATCAAAGAACCGATCGATTTGATCCCACGCTCTTTAGCTGCATCCGCAGTACCAATACGCTCACCGAATAAAATATCTGCACCCGCATCAATTTGCGCTAGACCGGCTTCACGCGCTTTTGGCGGATCAAAGAATGTGCCGATAAATGTTGTAAGATGTTTGGCTTCCGGGTTAACCGCTTTTACACCCTCTGCAAAGGCATTGATTAACATGTTAACTTCCGGAATTGGGATCGCACCGACGGACCCAACAATATTGGATTTTGTCATTTTACCTGCAAGCATGCCAGCAAGATAGGCACCATCAAAATTCCATGTGCCGAAGGTTCCGAAATTATCGCCAGAGAATGTGCCACTTGAACCCATGACAAACGCTGTCTCCGGATAATCGGCTGCAACTGTGCGTGCTTGTCTTTCAACCGGGAACGTTTCGCCGATAATCAATTTCGCACCTTGCTCAGCATATTCGCTCATCGCGCGCGGATAATCTGTGCCGGATACACCTTCTGAAAAGACATATTCAATCACACCTTCAGCAGCTGCATCTTGGAGCGCTTTATGCAAAACAGAGTTCCATGCATTCTCAACTGGAGAACCATGAATACCTGCAACTTTCATCGGACCCATTGCACGCGCGCTGGGAATAATCGCGCTCGCGCCGAGCGCCAAACCAGACGCCAATACCGTCCGCCGAGACAAGTGAATTTTGTTGTTATTTTTAGCCATAAAGCTGCTCCTTTTTTTCTAGATTAAAGTGAGACTATGGTTTGACTAAATTAGTGTCAAGTTGTTTTCCTGCTCGTTTTTTGACCAATTTTACCGTAGATTCCGCAGTTTTCTCGGACCGGAAATTATCAGCCTAATTCAAAGGTTGTAATGCCAAAAATCTTTTCAATTTTAACGTTTTCAGGCGTGCCACAATACATTCGTGCTGTTGTGAAAACTGGTTCAAGTTCAAACCGTTCCGCAAGGGCAACAGCCTCATGATTTGGTTCTGGCACATCCAGAATGATGGTCGATTGGCCGGGGATTTCGTTGATTAATACGCCAACCAATTGTTGCGCGATCATGGCATGATCTGCAAATAAGGGCCCTATCTTAAATCCCTCCACGCATTTACGAATGGTACTAAAGCCAACAACCCGCTCATCAAGCACAGCAACTTTGCTTTGCCGATATTCCGCCGCTGCACCAGTGAGCCAAAAACGCAGAAAATCATCTCGCGCAACGCCAAAACATTCACGATCAAGTTTTAAAATCTGTTCATAGTCATTGGGCAAGATAGATCTGATCTGAAGTTCAGGCGCGGGTTTTGACATTGATGAAAGATCAGGTGCCGCACCTTGAAAACGGGTATTTTTGTAAGCATAGGAAAATCCGCTTTTGCGATAATTATCCTGCTGCTCGACAACACCATCCAAACCGATCGTTCGACCTTTGAGATAGTCCATACCTGCATTCCAAATCTGAAGACCAAAACCTTGGCCGCGAAATTTGAGCGCAACAATATAAAAACCTAAAAACCCATAGTCGTCACCATATTTGACAACCGAAATAGATCCGACAATTTCACCATCAATTATACCGATGAGAAATCCATCCGGATCGGCTTTGTAAAAAGCCTCAAGATCTTTCAGCCCTGGGTTCCAACCTTCATTGGTCGCCCATCGAACGGCGGTTTGAAATTCAGATTGTGTCGCTGATCGAATGTCCATGGGATGATATAAGATATAAAGCCCCCAGCGATGGCAAGGGGCTTTTACAAAGTTTATAGGCTTGGCAAAGGTGGGAGCTTCTGACCCAGCCACTTCTCAGACATAGTGTTAAGATCACCACCAAGCTTCTTGTGCAGGATAAACACATTCACCCATTGCAGCAGATCAATATCGCCCTTTTTAAGACCAATAAAGGCAGGCGATTCTTTGATGATGAATTTTGTTTCAACCGAAAGATCGGGATTATCTGCAGATAGTTTGGCAGCAACTGTATTACCAGTTACAAGCACATCAACCTGGCCCGAAATATAAGCTGAGAGTGTTGCGGCATTATCGCCAAAACGAATGATCTCTGTGCCTTCTGGCGCAGCGTCTGTGATTTCTAAGTCTTCAAGCGTACCACCTGTCAGGCCAACCTTCTTACCGGCTAGATCAGCAACCGACGAAATCGCCATATCAGCGCTTGCAAAAGCGCCTGAGAAGAACGGTGCATAAGCTGACGAGAACCAGATAGATTTCGCACGAGATGGATTTGCACCCATGGATGAGATCACAAGATCAACTTTGTCTGTTTCCAAAAATGGAATACGTTGCTTGGATGTTACAGGCACCAATTCAAGCTCAACACCGAGATCTTTAGCAATCAATTTGGCGACATCCACATCATAGCCTTCATATTCACCTTCAGCACCTAACGAGCCAAATGGCGGGAAATTTTCAGGGATCGCAATTTTGATCGTGCCGGCAGATAAAATGTCTGAAAGTTCAGCATTGGCGGGGCCAATATGACCAATTGTGCTCACTGCGACGATCGCAGCAGCTGATAATATAAGCTTTAGTTTTTTGAACATAGGTTACTCCTTTGGTTGAATTAGGTTTTGGATGGATTGCCGCGATTTGATTGACCGGCCTTTTTCTCTAAACGTCGCGCGAGCTGCGCGAGCGGATAGCAAAGACCAAAATAGATAAGTGCCATGAGGGGAAAGATGATGAAGGGCTCCGTGCCATCAACAGGTGAATTTGCCCAGCGTTTGCCAATGGCCATAAGATCACGAAAACCGATAATATAAGCAAGCGAAGTCGCCTTGATGATCTGCACCATGAAGCCCACTGTGGGCGGGATGGAAATTTTAAAAGCTTGCGGAAGAATAATCAGGTGAAGGGTTCTAAAAAACTTAAAGCCAAGCGCTTTACCACCCTCCCATTGGCCGATGGGAAGCGACTGAATAGCACCGCGCCACACATCAGCAATATAGGCACTGGCATAAAGCGTCAGCGCGGTGCTCGCCGCAAACCAGGGATCAACATCAACATCAAATAATCTGGGCGCCCCCAAGCCAAACAGAAAGAGCAGCATCAAAAGCGGGGTTGATTGAAATAGCCAGATATAACCAATGGCAATCTTACAAATGCGTTTATCCGGTGAGATGCGCATTAACGTAATAAAGAGCGCCATAATGCCGCCGCCGATAAAGGCAATCAGCGAGAGATAAATCGTATATTGCGTGGCTTCAATCAGCTGGAAAAGCACAATGCCATAGGGCTTGCCAAAGGCTGAGATAAAAATTTCTTTCATCGAGACGCCTTCCATGGAAAGAGCTTCCCATCAAGCCACGCAAGCGCTGCCTTAAAGCTCACGGCGATACCGATGTAAAGGCAGGTTAAGGTGATAAAAACCTCAAATGATCTAAATGTTCGGCTATCGATGAAGAGCCCAGCATAAGTGAGATCACGCACACCTATTTCTGAGATAATGCCTGTTGTTAGAAACAAGAAAATAAATTGACTGTTGAGTGACGGAAAGCTTACTGCAATCGCTTGCGGGAACAAGACCTTCCAGAATGTCGTTCTTGGTGGCAAACCCAACGAAGCAGCCGCTTCATTTTGGTGATGCGAGATCGATTGAAAACTTGATCGCAAAATTTCGGCAAAATAGCCTGAGAAATTTAACGTCAAAGCCAATACGGCATGGGCCCAAAATGGCCATTCATACCCAAGCAAAAGCGGCAGGCCAAAGGCCACAAAAAACAGCTGCACAATCAGTGGCGTGTTGCGGATAAATTCGACATATGCGGTGGAGAAATATTTAATCACCGGGACATTCCAATACCGGCTTAAGGCTAAGAAGGTTGCCAACACAAACCCAAATATTCCAGCGAGAATGGTAATAAAAATGCTGGTCGCAACGCCTTCGGCTAACAAAATGAGATAATCAGCTTCTCGGTATATCTCAAAAAAGCGAAGTTCCATTAGCTTGCACTTTTCAAATGAGAATTGTCAGCAGATTCCACCCTGTAATGACGGGTCAATTCACATAATTGCACTGCCGCCTGCACACCATCAATCACTGGCTTACCAAAATCTTGGGTCAGCTCTTCCGCCATTTTGGCCATACCAGCGCAACCCAAGACCACACAGTCAATTTGATCTTCTTCAAATGCGCGAGCAATTTCATCGCGTAGAATTTTCTTGGTGGCATCGTTCTCAGTTTCCAAATCCAAAACAGGAATGCCCGACGCTCTGACCTTTGCGCATCGATTAGCAAAACCATAGCTTTCAAGATTTTCCTCAATTACCGGGACAGACACATCAAGTGTTGTCACGACTGAGAATTTCAATCCCAACAACATCGCAATTTGAAATGACGCCTCACCAATCCCAATCACCGGCACTTTGGCGCGCGCGCGCAATGTCATTAAGCCTGTATCATCAAAGCAGGCGATGATAACCGCATCCTGCCCTTCACTCTGATTTTCAAAAACATCAAACAAACCAGGTAGTGCAGCTTTACCATCCTCCGCTCCTTGAATAGATGCGGGGCCGCTTTTAGGGTTTACGGCAACAATTTTTGTATTTGACGACGCCGCTTCTTTTGCCGCCAAACCGATCGATTGCGTCATAGAGGCAGTGCTATTGGGATTGATCACGAGAATATCCATCGCCTAGACCATCCCGCGATGCGCGTCAGAACCAAGACGCTTCTTGCGTCTTTGCAGATAAATCGCAACGCCCAAAAATACGCCGATAACGATGAACGAAAATACTGTTGTTAGAGTGCCAAGCGCATAAAGAACAGGTGTTGTCACATTCGTTGTCATGCCAAAAATTTCAAGCGGCAAAGTGTTGTAAGATCCGGCTGTTAAAAGTGTTCTGGCAAATTCATCATAGGACAATGTAAAGCCAAAGAGTGCAACACCAATCAAACTCGGTCCGATGATCGGCAAAACAACAAAACGGATGGTTTGCCATGGGCTAGCACCAAGGTCACGGGCAGCTTCTTCATAAGATTTATCAAACCGGTTAAACACCGCAAACATGATCAAAAGACCAAATGGCAATGTCCAAGTGAGTTGCGAACCTAACCCCGATGTTGACCAATGCACATCCCAACCCAGCTGGTTGAAGATCAAGCCAACGCCAAGCGAGATTAATATCGATGGAATGATCAAACTTGTAATAACGAGGTAAAAGACAAATCCTGAACCGATAAATTTCTTACGAAACGCCAGACCACCCATGACGGAGAACACAACTGTGATCACCATCACCATAAAGCCAAGCGCAAAGGAACGGCTGAAGGAACCCCAAATATCGCCAACGGCTTGTTGTTCAAATAGATTATAGAACCAGTGGAGAGACACCCCGTTCATCGGAAAAGTCAGCCCGCCATTTGGCCCCTGAAGAGATAATATTCCAATGGTAATCGTGGGGCCGTAGAGAAAGAGAATAAAGAGCGCAAACACAAAGCTGAGCACATAGAAGGAAAGGCTTCGATGTTCCATATCAAAGCTCCTTCCGAATATTTACAAATCGCAACATGATCCCAATTGTGATCAAGACAGTGAGCAGCAGAACAACCGCTGTTGCACTGGCCGAAGGATATTGCAGCAGACCCACATCATTGGAGATGAGGCGTCCGACATTTGCCGATTGAGATCCGCTCATAAAGCGCACTGTGATAAAGTCACCCATAACAAGCGTGACAACGAAAATCGAGCCAATCATGATCCCTGGCTTACAAAGTGGGATGATGACATTGATCAATGTTTGAAAACCATTGGCGCCAGCATCTCGAGCGGCCTCTAAAAGCGAATGATCAATTCGCATCATGGTGTTGAAGATCGGCACCACCATGAAAAGCGTGTAAAGGTGGACAAAAGCCAGGATGACCGCGAAATCTGAAAACAAAAGCCATTCAACCGGCTCGCTTATCAAGCCCAGCTGAATCAATGTTTCATTGGCAATGCCATTGCGACCTAAAAACGGGATCCAGGAAATCATGCGGATAATATTGGATGTCCAAAATGGGATCGTGCACAGCAAAAACAACGCGATCTGCCA
>JAHDFS010000068.1:0-2995 GCA_020628035.1 Rhizobiaceae bacterium | reverse complement strand
AACCAGCGATAATGGCGAAGCAAGCGCCCAACCGCTCAGATTATTCCTCTGTGCAAAAAACCTAAACATTATTGGTTTGATCCAAATCCATGAATTAAAGATTGTCGGCCCCGCATATTTTCGCGGAACCGACCCATTGCATTAAGCGGCGATAAATTCGTTCCACTTGCGAACCATATATTGGTTCTCATCCATGACAGAGTTCCAGCAAGCAACTGCGCCCATGCGATCAATAAACGAACCACCATCACGCACAGCACCGGCTTTTTCCATCACCACGCCTTGCGGGTTCACGATGTCGCCTTGTGCTGGCTTACCTTCATACCAGAAGCCCCACTCGTCTTCAGTCATGAAGTTTTTCGATGTTTCAGGTACAGCTGAATAGTAACCTTGACGCATTAGGTAACCGCCGACCCAGCCGGAGAGATACCAGTTGATATATTCGTAAGCAGCTTCCAATTCGAGGCCAGACAAGTTGGCAGACAAGCCAAGACCACCACCCCATGAGCGGTAACCTTCTTTAAGCGGCTGATAAACACATGGAATGCCTTTTGATCGAACAGCTGTGATCGCAGGTGACCACATGGACTGGATAACAACTTCGCCAGATGCCATAAGGTTGACGGATTCATCAAATGATTTCCAAAATGCGCGGAACTGACCAGCTTTTTTCGCCTCTGTGAAGATCTTGAATGTCATATCAATTTCTTCTTTGGTCATGTTGCCCTTGTCGCCATATTTGTAATCGCCAAGCGCTTCAACAACCATAGCCATATCCATGATACCGATAGATGAAATGTCGAGAATAGATGCTTTGCCTTTAAACTCTGGGTTCAGCAATTCAGCCCATGTATCAATAGGACGATTGATCAGATCAGGGCGAATACCGAGCGTATCAGCGTTGTAAATAGTTGGGATCAATGTCATCCAACCCGTTTGCTCTTTGGCAAACTCTTTACCATTGACGCTATCTGTGAAACCAACTGTGTGAGGCGCTGTACCTTGCGCAATTTCACTTGTTGGCGTCAGCTTACCAGATGTGAATGTGCCTGCGATCTTGTCATAGTTTTTGATCTTGGAAACATCCATGGCCTGAAGATTGCCCGTTGGCCAAACTTTTTTACAGATCCAGTATTCGATGTCTGCAATGTCAAAGCTTTTCGGCTGCGTAGCCGCACGTTGTGTCACGCTATCACTATCAAGCGCTGTCATTTCAAGCGTAAAGCCAAGATCTTCTTTCACTTTCACAGCCACATCGTTCAAGTTGGATACGCCCGTACCAAATTGGCGAAGCGTCACGTTCTTAATGTTCTGCGCCCAAATTGTTGGGAAACCAGTAATAGCACCTGAGCCTATGGCTGCACCTGCTGTCGCTGCTGTTCCCTTCAAAAGCGACCGTCTTGATAGACCTTTTTTCTTGTTATCAGTTGTCATTTTCGTTCCTTCTTTTGTTTTGGTTTTGGCCTTCAACTCCTAAGGCCTGGTCTTCACTTAATTGGGCAGCATCTGAGCATCCTCAGCCTTCCAGCTGAGGAAAACACTGTCCCCGATTTCAAATGGATTTTTGAAAAACGTCTGGTCCGACAAATTGACAACAACATCGCCAAACTCGTCGTGTTTTGCTGACACCTGAACATTGGTGCCGAGATATTCAATTTCTTCAATTTGACTCTTGAAACTGAAAAGCCCGTCCTTTGCGGTCTTTTCCTTCTTGGTAATGGAAATTTTATCAGCTCGGATAGCCTGAAGTATCCCATCGCTGGAGATCACGTTGTGACCACCCATAAACCGCGCGATAAATTCAGTTGCAGGCTTGTTAAACACATCAATGGGTGAACCAGCTTGTTCGATCTTACCGTCATGCATAACAACAATATTATCGGCCAGTGCCATCGCCTCATCTTGCGAATGGGTCACATGCACAAAGGAGATACCTAATTTCCGCTGAAGTCGTTTCAGCTCAACGCGCATTTTAAGGCGTAAAAAAGGATCCAGGGCAGACAACGGCTCGTCGAGTAAAAGGATGGATGGCCGAGTTATCAACGCACGCGCAAGGGCTACACGTTGTTGTTGTCCCCCTGAAAGCTGTTCGGGATAGCGTTCGCTATATTGGGCCATATCGACAAGCGCGAGCATGTCTTTGGCCTTCTTATGTCGTTCAACCTTGTCGATCTTCTTAATTTTCATGCTGAAGGCGACATTGTCTAAAACGCTGAGATGCGGAAACAAAGCATAGTTTTGAAACATCATCGCTGTACCACGATCTGCCGGCGCTAACGTGGTAATATTCTTTCCACCAAGAATGATGTCGCCTTTAGTCGCAATTTCATGCCCCGCGATCATGCGCAAAGTTGATGACTTGCCACAACCTGAAGGACCTAAAAGACAAGTGTAACTGGCCTGAGGAATCTTCAGCTCAATATTGTCAACGGCAACGGTTTCACCGTATTGTTTGGTTAGTGCCACCAACTCTAATTCAGTATTCTTACTCATAGCACCTCTGCAATTTCGACGTATTTCGTCTTGCATAAACTGTGCCAACTACAGAAAAAACGAGTTAAGTTATTGAAAAAATTAAATTTAAAATGGTTATGCGCAAAAACAGTGAGATCTCAAAAAACCACAATTGCCTAATATTTATACAATATGATTAAAGATTGTATACAATATGGAATAGTAATTGTTGACACTTTTGATAAGCTGTGATCAGAAGAGAATATCAGTCACAAAACACATTTTTGGTATCTATGGGCGCACGAGCATCACATTACAAATACCTCACTGACCTTCCACCTGGTAAGTCGAGAGACATATATATAGAGTTGCAGAAAGCTATTCTGTCTCATGGATTACTTCCGGGCGTTAAACTATCTGAGGATGAAGTTGGCGAGCTTTTTGGTGCCAGCAGAACAATTGTCAGAACGGCACTACAAGCTTTGTCGCATTCCCAATTGGTGACGATCGAAAAAAACAGGGGTGCTTTTATTGCACAACC
>JAHDFS010000213.1 GCA_020628035.1 Rhizobiaceae bacterium | reverse complement strand
GCTCAACTCCATCTGTGCGCGGAATCGTTTTGGCGATCTCCAGACGTTCTTCCAGCGATCTATCAGGCTGAAACTGATGAAAACGATCTTTGTAACCGCCAATTGTTCCCAGCAATATTGAGTTTTTAAAAGCCATTTGAATTCTCCCGGCATCGGCGTTTTTTCTTGGTAGTTCGCCATTCGGGCTCAACACTTATTCAACAAAAAACTTAATCTGTGTTCATTGTATACAGTGTATTTTTTGTATAAATCAAGTAGCTTTATTTAAAAAAGTTTTGTAGAAGTTAAAATTCAGATTATTTGTTATGTGAAATTATCATTAAAAATCATAAGCTTAATATCTTCATCTGGACGTGAAATTATATTTTTGGAAAACACGTAGATCGAAACAAAGGTGTAAAAGATGTCGACTTGGAAAACAGTAGAATGCAACGGATCGCCGCATTGTCGGCACGAAAATGGCTTTGCAGAATATAAGGGGAAGTTTTATTTGTTCGGCGGTCGGCGCATCCAGCCTGTTGACATATTTGATCCTAAAACAAACACTTGGACATCGGCGTCTCCCCCACCGATCGAGATCCATCACTTCCAGCCGGTAATCTTTGAAAATCAGATCTGGCTTCCTGGTGCTATGACCGGATTATTCCCGCGCGAAACACCACTTGAACATATTTATATTTATGAGCCCGACACTGATACATGGGTTGAAGGTCCAAAAATCCCAGAAGCAAGACGGCGTGGTGCAGCCGGTTGCACAATGCATGAGGATGGCTGGATATATATAGTAGGCGGAATAGTGGACGGACATTATTCAGGCACACAAGCATGGCTTGATCGCGTAAATCCTCAAACCGGCGTTTGGGAAGTCCTGCCAGATGCACCAAACAAAAGAGATCATGCACCTTGCGCCATAGTTGATAACAAATTGTATTTTTTTGGTGGACGCGAAACCGGTCGCCACAATGGCAAAGATTTTGATGCTTTGTTTTCGCACACCATTGCGGATGTGGATGTTTATGATCTTGATAAGCATGCTTGGGAAACACACGAAGCGCCCTTGCCCATCCAAACAGCAGCTGGTGGTGCTGGGGTTATCTCGAACAAAATCCATTATGTTGGCGGTGAAAATGAACGACAGCTAGCCTATTCTGAAATGCAGATTTTTGACCCATCAATGCAGGAATGGAAATTGGGCCCGCCGCTAAACCGGGGTCGACATGGCACCAATTGTTGCGTCTTTGATAATAAAATCTGGATCGCAGCTGGCAGTGGAAACCGAGGCGGTGAACCTGAGTTGACAAGCATTGAATGCATTGAGATGAAATATTGATTAATTAAATCATTCATCGCTATGTTATGCCGTCAGTAAATTCCGCTAAGGACCAATTTCTGTCTAAGTAGTCATGACAGCTGGGGTCTGTTTTGCAACAAAAAGCGGAAATGGCCTTCGCATGCCAAGAGTTCAATTATTGGCCCGAAGCGGACAATCATCCTTCAATTCTTTTCCATCTGGTCTTTGGCTCTTCGCCAGCCGCGAGCAGTACAGGATATGCAATTGATGTGAGATGCGAATTAATGCGCTTTAAATCCCTTAATACATCCAAATGCAAACTACTTGTTGTTAGCGTATCTGCGTGGCCTGAACCAAGTCGCTGGAAGTGTGTTTCAATTGAATTTCGCTCCAGCTCGCTGACGACAGGTTTTGTCTGGATCAACTGACGAGCAAGGTCTGCATCATCCGAAATAAACGTATTTATCGCCAGTTCAAAGTTATTTGAAATCGCCTCTAACAGCTCTTCAATCTCAGCCCATCCTTCTTTTGAAAACTGCGAATGCTGCTTAATCTTCTTTGCAGCCAGGCCCATAAGTCCGGTATCTATAATGTCGCCAATATGCTCCATGTTTGCAGTAAAGCTCAGCAAATCCATAGCTCGTTTGGTTTCATCTTCACTCAGCTCTCGTTGCAAAATTTGTGCAGTGTAAAGCTTGATCGCATCAAACAAGCGATCAACATCGTCATCCATCTCAGATATCGCTTTGCGCTTATCTTCACTATCAAATTTAAGAACAATATTGACCCCACGCAGCATATCTTGCGCTTTGTCCGCCATAGAAAGAGCCTCGCGTTTTGCGCACGCTAAAGCTTCGCCGGTAGAACTTAGTAAATTCTCATCAAGATATTTTGGTCCAAACTGTGCGGTATCTGTTTTGTCATCTGGCAGGACACGGTCTGCTAATGTGAGAAAAATGCGCGATGAAAAAAGACCAACAAACGCGACCGATAGATTTAATACGACATGAACACCAATTGGCAGAAGATTAACAGCAATATAGACGCTCATTTGTTGGATCAATTGATCAACCAAGAAATAAGTAATGACCACACCAACCGCTCTAATCATGAGATTAGCGGTAACGGGATTTCTCGCATTTTTAGATGAATGCCAATTGGCAATTACCGGCAGCAGACCGCTACCAATATTTGCGCCGAGCACTAAATATATGCCCGCTTCAACATCCAACGAACCAGCGGCAACAAGACCAACTGTGAGCAACACAATCGCAAGGCTCGAATGCGCCAAATATGTCATCATCAAACCAATGAATACCAGCAATCCGGCATGGGATGATAAGATATCGAGGATGGTGATAAATTCTGTATGGCCGGTCAAAACCTCCGCGCTTGATGCGATCAGCGACAGCGACAATAAAATCAAACCCAAGCCGATAAAAGCGCGAGATATGCCGCGAACTTTACTGCTTTGACTTGATAAAAACCCGAATACTCCAATGATCAATAATAACG
>JAHDFS010000212.1 GCA_020628035.1 Rhizobiaceae bacterium | reverse complement strand
GCTTTGCGGAGTTGAAGGGCGATTACAAATGACAAAAGTCGTTTCTGCGTCACAAGCCGTATCTCATATTGCCGATGGCCAAGTGGTTACTGTTTCATCTTCCTCAGGGTTAGGATGTCCTGATCTGGTTCTCAAAGCGCTGGGTGAGCGTTTTGATCAAGAAGGCCATCCAAAAAATATCACTACCATCCATCCCATTGCAGCCGGGGATATGTATGGGATCAAAGGTATCGATCATATTGCAAAGCCGGGTTTGCTCGATCGCATTTTAGCCGGAAGCTTTCCGTCCGGGCCATCATCTTTTGAAATGCCTGAAATTTGGAAGATGGTCGTTGAAAATAAGATCGCGGCTTACAATGTTCCTTCCGGCATTTTGTTTGATATGCACAAGGATGTTGCTGCGAACCGCCCCGGTGTTTTAACCAAGGTTGGCATGGATACATTTGTTGATCCTGTTCGCGAAGGTTGCGCGATGAACGCGCTTGCGGAAGCCACACCCATTGTAACGCGCCAAGAATTTGCCGGTGACACCTGGCTGCATTTCCCAAACATTGTTCCCAATGTCGCAATCTTAAGAGCGACGACAGCTGATGAGCATGGCAATTTGACCTATGAGCATGAAGGCGCTTATCTCGGTGGATTGGAGCAAGCGATTGCCGTTCGTAATCATGGTGGCACAATCATCGCGCAGGTGAAACGCGTAACCAAGCGGGGCAGTTTTAATCCTCATGATGTGCGGGTGCCTGGCCATCTTGTGGATTTCGTCGTGGTGGATCCCGACCAAAAACAGACCACTGAAACATTGCATGATCCTGCTATTTCGGGCGAGATTATGCGGCCATTTGATGGTTTTTCAATTCCAGAGATGTCAATTGAAAAAGTGTTGGCACGCCGCGCTGCGATGGAATTAAAAGCCGGGCAAACTGCGAATCTAGGTTTTGGCATTTCCGCGCAAATCCCCCGTATTTTGATCGAAGAAGGTCATCCGCAAGCGGTGACTTGGGCAATTGAACAAGGTGCCGTTGGCGGAGTTCCGCTGACCGGATTTGCCTTTGGCTGTGCATCTAATGCTGATGCTTACATGCCTTCGCCACAACAGTTTACGTATTTTCAAGGCGGTGGTTTTGATGTTTCGTTCCTTTCATTTTTAGAGGTGGATATCGAAGGCAATGTCAATGTGTCAAAGCTTGGCAAAAAACCTTATCTCACTGCAGGCTGCGGCGGGTTTGTTGATATCGTTTCCAATGCGAAGAAAATCGTATTCACCGGATATTTTGAAGCAGGTGCCAAGCTGGACATTTCCGATAAAGGCTTGAGTGTTGAGCAACCCGGCAAGTTCACCAAAATGGTGGAGGCGGTTGAGCATGTGACATTCTCTGGCAAGCGCGCTTTAGAACTTGGACAAGATATTCTCTACATCACCGAGCGCTGCGTTATTCGTCTGACGGGGCGCGGTTTAGAAGCCATTGAGATCATGCCGGGTATTGATCCCCAAAGAGACATTGTTGAGGCGTCATCTGGTCGCGTTCAAATCGCACCAAATGCATCAACCATCCCGCTTTCTTTGTTGCAAGATCAACCGATGGGGTTGGCGCTATGAGCAAAATAAATCTCACAATCGAAAATCATATCGCGACGCTTATGTTGGACAACCCGTCCAAGCTTAATGCTTTAACGCCTGATATGCTGAAAGCACTCAATGCCTATTGCGATCAGCTTGAATTTGATGATGCGGTGCATATTGTATTGGTAACTGGAAACCATCCAAAAGCGTTTTGCGTGGGGGCGGATATCAATGAATGGGCACAAATTTCTCCCAGAGACTTCGCGAGGTCTTGGGTGCGAGGCGGTCATAGAATTTTCGACCGTCTCGCACGACTATGTAAGCCAACAATTGCGGTTCTAAACGGTCACGCATTCGGCGGCGGTCTCGAACTTGCCAGCGCTTGCGATATTCGCGTCATTCATCCAAAGGCGCGCATTGCACTGCCAGAAGCTGGTGTCGGCATCACACCGGGTTGGTCAGGGACGCAGCGATTGCAACGTTTATTGCCAGAACCGGTGATCAAAGAGATGGCTTTGTTTGGCCGCCAAATAGAAGCGTCTCGTGCAGCACAATTGGGGTTTGTTGCTGACGTTTCAGACGACCCGATGGCCATCGCAAAAGAGATCGCTGCCAAGGTGTCAACGCTCTCACCGCGCGCAGTTGAAATTAGCAAAAACATGATCCATGCCGGAGCAGGCGAAGACGCAGGCGCTCTTATTGAGGCCCTTGGTAGCGGTGCAATTGCGCCCACAGATGATAAGCGTGAAGGGGTCACAGCCTTTCAGGACAAACGCTCACCGAAATTTTCAGGAAAATAATTATGAAACGTGACGAATATACCCTCATTTCAGCTCAAGATCTGCCCAAGGATGATGTGCATGTTGTCCGCCATTTGATTAATGGCGCATGGGTCGATAGCGCTGATGGTGCTACATTTGAGCGTCATTCGCCCGCGCATGGGTATCTGGTTTCCCGCATTGCTAAAGGTGGAATTGCTGAAACTGAGGCAGCCATTCAAGCCGCGCGCCAAACATTTGACAGTCGATCTTGGTCAGAGACATCCGGTAAAGAACGCGCGACATTATTGCTTCGCGTGGCGGATCTGATTGATCAAAATCGCAGCCGAATTGCGCGGTTGGAAGTGCTTGAAAGCGGCAAACCAATTTCGCAAGCTGAGGCTGAGATAGAAGGCGCAGCGGATCTTTGGCGTTATGCAGCTTCTTTGGCGCGTACTCTCCATGGTGACAGTCACAATAGCCTGGGCAGCGATA
>JAHDFS010000067.1 GCA_020628035.1 Rhizobiaceae bacterium | reverse complement strand
ATTTTTTTATCACGTTAAATATTCGAAACTGTGATTGGCATGTTAAGACCTTATTATATAAAGGGTTATTCACCAAGTTTTATACGGAGAATTCAATGGAAATCGCTGAAATTTCAGTCATAACGGCAATCCTTGCTGGCGCTATATCTTTCCTGTCTCCGTGCGTTCTGCCACTTGTGCCACCATATCTTTGTTATATGGCTGGTGTTTCCATGGATGATTTTCGGCAAACCAATCACGATGGTGCTGTGCAAATTGATTCTTCGTTCCGCAAAACAATCATGCTCACCTCTTTGCTATTCACATTGGGATTTGCCACCGTGTTTATTGCGCTTGGTGCAAGTGCATCCACACTTGGCGGGATGATGCGTCAGCATATTGACGTTTTGGCGCAAATTGGCGGTGTGATCATTATTATCATGGGTTTGCATTTCCTTGGTGTGTTCAGAATTGGCGTGCTGGCGCGTGAATTGCGTTTTCAGGGCAATGGTAAGCCTGCAACATATTCTGGTGCTTATGTGATGGGCCTTGCTTTTGCTTTTGGATGGACGCCATGTATCGGGCCCGTTCTTGGCGCCATATTGGGTGTTGCTGCCTCCAGTCAAACAGTTGGTTCAGGTGCATTATTGTTGGGGGCATATTCACTTGGGCTTGCGGTGCCATTTTGGATTGCGGCGAGTTTTTCTGGCAAGTTCATGAACTTTTTGACCAAGTTCCGTCGTCATCTGGGTTTGGTTGAAAAACTTATGGGATTGTTATTGGTGCTAACAGGGATCTTGTTCTTAACAGGCGCCATTGCTTCCATCGGCTTTTTGCTCTTAGAAACTTTCCCAATCCTGGGAACAATCGGTTAATTAGTTTGAACAGTTTTCTTCTTTTTGAAGTTCAACGGCGCGGTTGCCAAGATAACACCGCCCAAGACAAAGATAGTGCCAATAAAATGAAACTGCTGATAGGTTTCATTTAAAAATATCACTGCGAGCAAAACGCCATAGACAGGCAGTAAATAGAGCGAAAACCCTGTGATCTGTGGTCCTAAATGCCGTATGCCATGCTGTGTTCCGGTAAAAGCTAATAAAGAGGCAAACAATACAATCCCGCCAATTGATAACCAGGCATGCTGAGAGACTGGCATTTGTGCGCCTGATAAAAACTCATAAATAGCAAATGGGGCGAGCAAGATGGCTCCTGATAAAGTTGTCAGTCCAAGCATCGATAACATAGGTATATCGCGGCACGGCTCTGTTTTTTGCAGGACCGAATATCCCGCCCAGGAAATTGCGCAAAATAGAATCAGAATATCACCGATGTTGAAATCAAGTTGCAGGAATGCTGCTAGATCGCCTTTGAGCACGATGTAAGCTACGCCAATGGTTGCAGCGATAATACCAATAATCTCGCGCAATTTGACCGCGCGCCCCTGCCAGATGAACTGGATTAAAATCGTAAAAATTGGGGCCGTCGTATAGACCAGCGCTGTATTAATTGCTGTGGTATAGCCAAGTGCGACATAAACGATCGCGCCACAAATCCACATGCCTAAAAAGCCAAGTGTTAGCCATAGTAATTTATGGTTTTTGACAAAGGGAATCGCAGTTTTCTTAGCTCTTAAGACAAAAGGCAGTAAAATCGCTGCACAAAATGACCAGCGCAAAAAAGCCAGAGTAAATGGGGCGACTTCGGCGACAACACCGCGCCCGAAAATGATATTTGATGAGAAAAATAGCGGGGTTAGCGCCAAAACAATCCATGGCCAAATGGCATTGCTCTTTACATTCGTTGTCGCCACGTCTTGGACCTTTAGCTCTATATGAGGAAAAACGATAAAATTTTGCCTAAAAAACAACATTTTATTTAGATGAATGAGGTAAAAGAGCAACAGGGATTTATCGATTCGAGGAAAATATTTATGTCGAGATCATGTTTGGCTGTGATTTTGGCTGCCGGGGACAGCAGTCGAATGAAGTCATCAAAGTCAAAAGTGCTGCACACGATAGGCGGTTTGCCGATCATTTCTCATATTGTTTCTAAAGCCGCTGAAATCGATATCGATCATGTTTCGCTCATCCTTGGAAGAGATGCTGAAAAAGTAAGAGATACGGCCGCACAAACAGGTGTGCCGGTAAGCGCATTTATTCAGGAAAGCCGCGAAGGGACTGCCCATGCAGTTTTGCAGGCCCGTGATGAAATTTCCAAAGGTTATGATGATGTCTTAGCGCTTGTTGGCGATGCACCTCTTATTGGTAAAGAAGTATTGCTCGAATTGCGCAAAGGTTTGGCAACGGGTGCTGATGTCGTCGTCGCAGGATTTGAAGCTGATGATCCATTTGGTTATGGTCGGATGATCATTGAAAATGATGAACTTGTGGCCATTGTTGAAGAAAAAGAAGCAACGGATGAACAACGCAAGATCACATTTTGTAACGGTGGGCTCATTGCAATTAACGGCCATATTGCGCTCGAACTGATTGATCAGATTACCAATGACAATATCAAGGGTGAGTATTACCTCACTGATATTGTGGCCGTTTGCCAAAAGCTCGGTAAGAAATCTGTCGCCATTGTTGCACCTGAAAGCGATTTAATGGGATGCAACACGCGCTCGGAACTGGCTGAACTTGAAGCTGAATGGCAGCACAGAAAGCGTGAAGAGCTCATGCTTTCGGGCGTGACGATGATCGATCCCAGCTCGGTTTATCTATCTTTCGACACTAAAATTGCGCAGGATGTGTTGATTGAACCCAATGTGTGGTTTGGGCCAGGCGTTGAAGTTGAAAAGCACGCTAAAATCCTGGCTTTTAGTCATCTTGAGGGCGCTTTTGTGGGTGAGGGGGCATCTATTGGTCCATTTGCGCGTCTTCGTCCCGGTGCTGACCTTGGCGCGTCTTCAAAAGTGGGCAATTTCTGCGAAGTTAAAAAGGCTAAGATTGGCAATGGGTCTAAAGTTAATCACTTAAGCTATATTGGCGATTCCATTGTCGGCGAGGGCGCAAATATCGGCGCTGGCACGATTACCTGTAATTATGATGGCTATAATAAACACCTGACCGAAATTGGAGATAACAGCTTTATCGGATCGAATTCCTCGCTGATTGCACCGGTTAAAATTGGCAATAGTGCATTTGTCGGATCTGGAACGGTTGTCAATAAAGATGTGCCAGAAAATGATCTTGCTGTTTCACGCGTGCCTCAGGTCAATGTTGAAGGTGCTGCAAAGAAAATTCGTGAGAAAAATGCGGCGATTAAAGCGGGAAAATTGAAGAAGTAACGTAACGAAACGTGAAATTTGCCTACTTTATAAATTTGAATACAGGCTTTAGGTGCCTAGCAACGGTAAATGAATGCCGATTTGGAGAAGTTTGAATGTGTGGAATTGTTGGAATTGTTGGTAAATCTGCCGTCGCACCCCAGTTGGTCGATGCACTAAAGCGTTTGGAATATCGCGGATATGATTCTGCCGGTGTTGCAACGCTCAACAATGGAAAACTCGAGCGCCGTCGTGCAGAGGGCAAATTGGTTAATCTGGAAAGCCGTTTGCAAGACAGCCCGCTTGAAGGAACAATAGGTATTGGCCATACACGTTGGGCAACGCATGGTGCGCCAACCGAACAAAACGCGCATCCACACTTCACCCAAGGCGTGGCTGTAGTTCACAATGGCATTATAGAAAACTTTGCGTCACTGCGTGATGAGCTCAAAGAAGCCGGCGCACAATTTTCTAGCCAGACAGATACTGAAGTTGTTGCACATTTGGTGTCCTCATATCTTGCAAAAGGCGCGACACCAAAAGAAGCTGCGCAACAAACACTTGCACGTTTGGAAGGCGCTTATGCGCTGGCGATCTTGTTTGAAAACCATGACAATATGATCATTGGTGCTCGCCATGGTCCGCCTTTGGCTGTTGGTCATGGTGATGGTGAAATGTATTTGGGCTCTGATAGTATTGCGCTTGCGCCATTTACCGATGATGTGACTTACTTAGAAGATGGTGATTGGGCCGTTGTCACGCATGATGGTGTTGAAGTGTTTGATAGTGCCGGCAATAAAGTTGATCGCGCACGTCAAACCTCGCAAGGCGCTGCTATGGTTGCTGATAAAGGCAATTATAAGCATTTCATGCTCAAGGAAATTCATGAGCAGCCTGAAGTGATTTCTCGCACGATCAGTCACTATGTTGATTTTGCGACAGAAACATTCAAGCCAATTTCAGAAGGTATCGATTTTGCCAAGTTGGATCGTTTAGCTGTTTCGGCTTGTGGTACAGCGTATTATGCTGGTTTAATTGGCAAATATTGGATTGAACGGTATGCGCGTTTGCCGGTCGAGATTGATGTGGCATCTGAGTTCCGCTATCGCGAAATGCCACTTAATGGCAATATGGCAGCGTTTTTCATCTCACAATCTGGTGAGACAGCCGATACTTTGGCATGTCTGCGCTATTGTAAGCAATCAGGCGTTCAAATTGGCGCGATTGTCAATGTTCCTGAATCAACGATTGCTCGGGAATCGGATATCGTTTTCCCAACATTGGCCGGCATTGAAGTCGGCGTTGCATCCACAAAAGCCTTTACGTGTCAGCTCGCAGTGTTGGCGTCAATTGCCATTGCTGCAGGTCGCGCACGCTGCACAGTTACCGATGCCGAAGAGAAAGAACTCGTGCGCGCACTTGTGAGCCTAGAGCGCTTATCGAGCGACACACTTGGTTCAGGTGAAGCCAAGATTGAAGCTTTGTCTCGCGATTTGGCGAAATATAAAAATGTTCTTTATCTGGGTCGTGGCACCAATTTCCCATTGGCGTTGGAAGGTGCACTAAAGCTTAAAGAAATTTCTTACATCCACGCAGAAGGTTATGCGGCTGGTGAGCTCAAACATGGTCCGATCGCGTTGATTGATGAAGACATGCCGGTCATTGTGATCGCGCCATTTGATGGTCTTTATGAAAAAACCATGTCCAACATGCAGGAAGTTGCTGCGCGTGGTGGCCAGATTATCCTCATTACCGACGAGAAGGGCGCAGAACATGTTTCCATCGACACAATGTCGACCATAGTCATGCCTGAAGTTCCGGAATTTATCTCACCGATCATTTATTCGCTGCCAATTCAGTTGCTTGCCTATCACACTGCCGTCTTTATGGGGACAGATGTTGATCAGCCGCGAAACCTTGCGAAATCTGTGACCGTTGAATAAGTTTCAACGTTTGCTTCTGCATAAACAATATTCAAAATTTGATGGCTAACAAAAAATAGCCATCATTTTCTCTTTATAGCTATTTTATACTTGTGACCTGGCAACAGATCACCATATGTTACTTATACCTAACGCCCACATCCGCTCCCACAAATGTACAAAAGGCCACAATGATAAAGAAAGACAAAAAGAAGCAAAAACCAGTCAAAAGATCAGCTGGCGCTAAGCTGCGCAATTATTTTCTGACCGGATTGGTTGTCTGTGCGCCGCTCGTCATTACAGCCTATTTGACCTGGACATTTATTCTTTGGGTGGATAGTTGGGCAAAACCATATATTCCCAAAGTCTATAATCCTGAGACCTATTTGCCATTTGGTATTCCCGGCCTTGGACTGATTTTCGCACTGCTTGTTATTACAATTGTTGGCTTTTTGGCGGCGAATTTGATTGGCCGCTCGATCTTGGGCTTTGGTGAATCGCTTCTCGATCGCATGCCATTGGTGCGATCGCTTTATAAAGCGCTCAAGCAAATCTTTCAGACTGCGCTGGACGAGGGGCAAAGCTCATTTAGTAAAGCTGGTCTTATTCAATATCCGCGCCATGGATTATGGGCTATTGTGTTTATCGCAACCGACACCAAAGGCGAGGTGGGGGCGCATTTAAGTGATGAAGATACTTTATCTGTCTTCTTACCAACAACACCAAATCCGACATCAGGATTTTTGCTCTTTGTGCCACGTAAGGACGTTCATGTTTTGGATATGAATGTGGAAGAGGCTGCAAAACTTGTTATTTCTGCTGGTTTGGTTTCACCAGACCACATGGAAAATTTACAAGATAAAATCGACAAAGACGATGAAGACGCATAAAGCGGGAACTTGAAAAGCTCCCGCCTTAGATTTTGATTACATTTCCATCGCTTCTGCGACTTCGACATTGCCATGTTCGAGGATTGGACACCCCTTGGCCATTTCAACAGCTGCGTCAATGCTGTCTGCATTGACCAATGTATAGCCAGATAAGGGGTTTGCACCACCGCCGTCAGATACACCATTTGATGCGACGGTTTTAAGCGACATCACTGGCGCACCGCCATCGGCGATTGCAGGGCCTAACTCTTCATACCACTTGGTCCATGCTGCCATGACACGGGCACCTTCTTCCTGTGTTTCCGGCATTTTGCCACCGTGATAGGCAAAGATATATTTCGGCATAATTTCCTCCCTTTGAGTTTGGTTGATTATGAATTGAGGGCTGCTTCGAAACGCTTGAGGCTCGAGGTCCATCCGCCCATGTGGTTTTGCGCAGATTCTTCATCCGCCAAACCTTTATGGATTAGGCTAAATCTTGTGCCGCCACCCTCGATAGGTTCGACTTTGAACTGAACAACACTTTCGTGGCCACGTTTATCTTCATCATCATGCCATGCCCATGTGAATTTGATCAGCTTTTGTGGGATGATCTCTAAGACTTCGCCAGTCACCTTATAATTTTGACCTTCATCATTGGTCATAACCGAACCCCATGGACCGGTTTCCAAAAATTGCAGCTTTGAACCTTCTGTAATCTTGATGCCTTCCGGACCCCACCATTTTAGCAGATTGAGCGGTTCAGAAAGAAACGAGAATACAGTTGCCGGGGCTTGAGAAAACTCTTTTTCAATAACCACTTCATTCATTTGTATTGTCCTTGTCATGCTGGTTTAACGCGTTTTCTAATCGATCAATGCTAGCAAGCCAGAACTCTTGATGATCCATCGTCCATGCATGGATGGCTCGAACGGCTTCCGGTTTGACGGAATATAATCGTCGTTGTTGATCAACGCGTTGTTTGATGAGGCCAGCTTCTCGCAAAACTTTGAGATGGCGTGAAAATGCTGGAGGTGAAATTTTGCTGTCCCTTTTTAGTTCGTTCACGCTCAATTCGCCATTGTTAAGCAATTGTTCAACAATGGCAAAACGTGTTTGATCCCCTAAAGCAGAAAATGTTGACGTTAGATTTTGCATATCTGTCCTTTAATTAACTAAATAGTTAAATAACAAATAATGGAAATAAGTCAACTATAGAATTTAGTCACAAAACGGGTGGCGTTTTAACCCGCGCGGATAAAGCGAATAGCTTCATCACGCCGCATCAGATAAAGCAGCATACGAATGGCCTGTCCGCGTTCCGATTTAAGTTCGGGATCCGTTTCTATTATGTAGCGCGCATCATTTCGAGCGGTTTCTAAAAGGTCTGCATGAACATCTAATCTGGCGATATGAAATCCTGGTGTGCCTGATTGCCTCGTGCCCAGCAATTCACCTTCACCTCTTAATCGCAAGTCTTCTTCAGCAATTCGGAAACCATCTTCGGTTTCGCGTAAGATGTTTAATCGCGCCGTTGCGGTTTCAGATAATGGTGATTTAAACAATAAAACGCAGCTTGATGCTTCATCGCCACGGCCCACACGTCCTCTTAATTGGTGCAATTGTGCCAATCCAAATCGTTCTGCGTGTTCGATTACGATAATACTCGCATCGGGCACGTCAACGCCAACTTCGATGACTGTTGTTGCAACGAGGATGCGTGTTTCGCCACGTTTAAAAGCCATCATAGCTTCATCTTTTTCCTCACCGGACATACGTCCATGAACAAGACCAATCTCAATGCCGGGTAGGGCAGCAGACAGCTCTTTATGTCGTGCTTCTGCCGATGTGAGATCAGTTAGTTCGGAATCTTCAACCAGTGGGCAAATCCAATAGGCTTTCTTTCCATTGGCTGTGGCATTGCGCAAACGATCATACATCTCGTTCATGCGTTCACGATCAATGCTCACGGTAGAAATAGGCTTTCGACCAGCGGGCTTCTCGGTTAATTTGGAGACATCCATATCGCCAAACGCCGATAGCACCAATGTGCGCGGGATTGGGGTTGCGGTCATAACCAACATATGGGGTGCAACGCCCTTTGCAGTAAGGCGTAATCGTTGATGCACACCAAATCTGTGTTGTTCGTCAACAACGGCCATAAGCAGTTTTTTATAGACCACGGCATCTTGGAAAAGCGCATGTGTACCGATGATAATCTGCGCTTCACCACTTTCAATTCGCGCTAATGTTTCGCGTCGTTCTGCAGCCTTGCTTTTGCCAACCAAAATATCAACATTGATGCCAGCCGCTTCAGCCATTTTGCTTATCGATGCATGATGTTGGCGCGCTAAAATCTCGGTTGGCGCCATGAGAACTGCTTGACCGCCAGCTTCAATCGCATCTGCCATGGTTAAAAGCGCAACTACCGTTTTACCGGCACCCACGTCGCCCTGTAAAAGGCGCAACATGCGTTCTTCTTTGCCCATATCCGCTAATATTTCATCGATCGATGTTTGTTGGCTGTAGGTCAGCGGGAAGGGTAGAGCATCCAAGATTTGCTGGCGCAACACACCTTGAACACGTAAGGGATCACCCGGCAATTTTCGTATCTTCTGACGAACTAAAGCCAAGGACAATTGTCCCGCTAAAAACTCATCGTAAGCAAGGCGTCTGCGTGCAGGTGATAATGGTTCCATATCGCCCGCATCGCGAGGATTGTGAACCATACGCAGCGCATTTGAAAAGCTTGGAAAGGAATTTCGCGAAGCGAGCGTGTCATCGATCCAGTCTTTCAGATCCGGTAGCTGATCCAATGCTTCTTTGAGTGCTTTTTTTAAAATTTTGGCCGAAAGTCCTGCTGTCATGGGATAGACGGTTTCATAACGCGGCAAATCTTTTGCATCCGCCTCTTTCATCATGAAATCGGGATGCACCATGGACGCCTGACCATTAAACCATGAGGTTTTGCCTGAAATGATCACCGTTTCACCAATGGGAAGGCTTTTTTCGAGCCAAGACGCATGCGCTTTAAAAAAAGTCAGCGCCATTTCACCCGTCTCATCATGCACATAAACGCGATAAGGCACATTGCGACGTCCGCGGGGTGGTGGTTGATGCCGATCGACAAATACTTTGAGCGTTGACACACCGCCTTCGAGCACATGTGCAATCCCAGGACCGATTTGACGATCAATCAAGTTGGAAGGGACATGAAAAAACAAATCGACGATTTTGGTTTCGTCGCGATTTTCGCGTCCGGTTAATTTTGCCAGCAAATCAGCGACTTTCGGACCAATTCCAGACAGGGAACTGACGGCGCGGAAAAACAGATCTATTTCATTTGGTCGCATATCTTTTTGTATCACTCGATTTTAATCGCGAAAAGTTTTATTTGACGCACTGACAAGATGATTTGAGTTATGTATAGGTGTCTCATGACCGGAACAAAACAAAGCAGCAGTGAACTCGATAGACGTCGTGCACGGATACATTTTCGTGCTTGGCATCGTGGAACAAAGGAAATGGACCTCGTATTTGGCCATTTTATCGACAACGAGCTCAAAAACCTTGCCGATAGTGACCTTGATGAGCTTGAATTTATCATGTCTCATGAAGATACAGATCTGTCCAAATGGATCCTGGGCGAATTGCCCACGCCGGATACTTTAGACACACCTTTGTTTCGCAGAATTATAGACTTCAAGCCAGACTTTTAGCAGCCCAATATCAAGGTAGAATAAATGAGCGCGATTGCCGGATTTTCCACATCTGTCATCGAAAACAGATTTGGTCCTCTCACAATTTCCAATGTGAGTGCGGGTGCAGAAGCTATTGTCATTGCAGAACTGGCGCAAAAAGGTCACTGCGTGACCCATGTCATGTCAGACGGGCAACGCATGGCAGATCTTGCGCAAATGCTTACATTCTTTGCGCCTGAGATTGAAGTCTTAAGCTTTCCGGGTTGGGATTGCTTGCCGTATGACCGCGTATCACCGGGCACAGATATTTCAGCACGACGCTTATCTGTCTTGGGTCAATTGGTGCGTCATGATGAAAATTCAAAACCCAAAATCGTTCTGACAACCGTCAATGCCATGCTGCAAAAGCTGCCGCCGGCAGAACAACTTAAAAATATGGCCTTCGCAGCCAAAGCCGGTGCACATTTGCATATGGATGACATGCCCGCGAAACTCGAAGGTTTGGGTTTTGATCGCACTGACACAGTGCGCGAAGTTGGTGAATATGCCGTGCGCGGCGGAATTTTGGACATGTTTATCCCAGGAAGTGATGCACCTATCCGCTTGGATTTCTTCGGTGATACGCTTGAAAGTATAAGAGCATTTAATCCTGAAACGCAGCGTACGACCAAACAGCTAAGATCTTTCGAGCTTAATTCCATGAGCGAAGTGGCACTCAATGCCACCAATATTTCGCGTTTTCGTAAAAATTACTTGTCGCAATTTGGTGCTAATACCCGTGACGATGCACTTTACCAAGCGATCAGCGCAGGTCGGCGTTTTGCCGGTATGGAACATTGGCTGCCGTTGTTTTATGAAGAGCTTGAAACGCTATTTGATTATATTGATGGGTTTACCATCACGACCGATCACATGGTCAAGGAAGCCGCGAAAGAGCGTCGTGATCAGATTGACGATCATTATCAATCGCGCCTTAACACGCTTGAAGGATCGAAAGCCAATATTGGCGCGTCCACGCCCTATAAGCCTATTCTGGCAGATGATCTTTATCTCAGCATTGAGAATTTCTCTGGATTTTTGGATCGTGAGAAATCGGTCAAACTATCCCCTTATGAAGAACCTGAAACAGATCATCGTCAGGTTGTCACGCTCGAGGTGAAAACCGGCCCAAGATGGGCGTCTGCTGCTCAAAACCAAAGCGAAAATCGCGTTAATGTGTTTGATCAGGTCGTCAAACATATCGCTGATCAACGCGCTGATGGCAAAAAAGTGTTGATTACCGGTTGGAGCGAAGGCTCGCTTGATCGGTTAAATCAGGTGTTGGGCGAACATGGACTTGAACGGATCAAGCCTATTGCTGCCTTTACCGATATTGCAAAAATCAAGAACGGCCAGGCTGGGGCTGCAGTTTTATCGCTCGAAGGCGGGTTTGAAACCGGTGAACTGGTTATCATTGGCGAGCAAGATATTTTAGGTGATCGCCTTGTCCGGCGTTCCAAGCGCAAGAAACGTGGATCGGATTATATCTCAGAAGTCGCCGGGCTGGATGAGGGCAGTTTTGTCGTTCACGCTGAGCACGGGATTGCTAAGTTTGTTGGTCTGCAAACAATTGAAGCAGCTGGTGCGCCGCATGCCTGTTTGGAGCTGCTATATGCCGGTGATGATAAGCTTTATCTCCCCGTTGAAAATATCGAGCTTTTATCGCGATATGGATCTGAAGAAACCAATGCTGTTTTAGATAAGCTTGGCGGTGTTGCCTGGCAGTCACGTAAAGCGCGCCTTAAAAAACGTCTTATGGATATGGCCGATCAGTTGATCGCCATCGCAGCAGCACGTCACACGCGTCATGCACCTGCCTTAGCGGCACCAGAGGGGCTTTACGACGAGTTTTCGGCAGCTTTTCCTTATGATGAAACAGATGATCAGCTCAACGCCATTGACGCGGTGCGCGAAGACCTCGTTGCAGGTCTTCCGATGGATCGGCTTGTCTGTGGTGACGTGGGCTTTGGTAAAACCGAAGTCGCCATACGCGCAGCCTTTATCGCTGCCATGAACGGTGTTCAGGTGGCTGTTGTTGTGCCTACCACATTGCTGGCCCGCCAGCATTATAAAAGTTTTTCAGAGCGCATGCGTGGCTTACCGATCCGTGTTGGGCATGCGTCACGTTTAGTGGGTGCAAAACAGCTTGCCAGCACAAAAAAAGAGCTTGAATCGGGCAAAACCGATATCGTCATTGGGACCCATGCTTTGCTCGGGCAGTCAATCAAATTTGCCAATCTTGGGCTTTTGGTCATTGATGAAGAGCAGCGTTTTGGCGTGAAGCACAAAGAACGTCTGAAAGAAATGAAGTCAGATGTGCATGTATTGACGCTATCTGCAACACCAATCCCGCGCACTATGCAGCTTGCAATGACGGGTGTTCGGGAACTTTCATTGATCACGACGCCTCCAGTTGATCGCTTAGCTGTTCGAACGTTTATCTCGCCATTTGATACGATGATTATCCGCGAAACCTTGCTACGCGAGCATTATCGTGGTGGCCAAAGCTTTTATGTTGCTCCGCGTATTTCAGATTTAGAAGAAGTACATGCCTTCTTACAATCTGATTTGCCTGAATTAAAAGTCGCTGTCGCACACGGGCAAATGCCACCAGGTGAACTTGATGACATTATGACGGCTTTTTATGAAGGCCAATATGATGTGCTTTTATCAACGACCATTGTTGAATCTGGTTTGGATGTTCCTGCGGCAAACACATTAATTGTCCATCGTGCAGATATGTTTGGTCTTGCGCAGCTTTATCAGCTTCGTGGACGTGTTGGGCGATCTAAATTACGTGCTTTTGCACTCTTTACGCTGCCTGTGAATAGAACGCTGACAGCAACCGCTGAACGTCGCCTTAAAGTATTGCAATCGCTCGATACGCTTGGGGCAGGGTTCCAATTGGCCAGCCATGACTTGGATATTCGTGGCGCGGGTAATCTCTTGGGTGAAGCACAATCAGGACATATCAAAGAAGTCGGTTTTGAGCTTTATCAACACATGTTGGAAGAAGCGATCGCGGAACTTAAGGGCGATGAGCTTTCAAGTGACAGCGGTTGGTCCCCGCAGATCACAGTTGGTGCACCCGTGATGATCCCGGAGGATTTTGTCCCGGATATCAATCTGCGTTTGAGCTTATATCGTCGCTTGGGTGAGTTGAACGAACTCTCAGAAATCGATGAATTTGGCGCTGAATTGGTGGATAGATTTGGCAAGTTGCCGCTCGAGGTTAAACATCTTTTAAAGGTTGTTTACATCAAAATGCTTTGCCGCAAAGCCAATGTTGAAAAACTTGATGCGGGACCAAAAGGCATTGTCGTGCATTTCCGTAACGGTGAATTTCCGAACCCCGCAGGTCTTGTTGCGCATATTTCTATTGCGAACAATCAAGCGAAGATCAGACCAGATCAAAGCGTGTTTTTTGCGCGTAAACTGCCAGATGCAGACAAGCGTTTGGCGGGATCTGCCATTACAATGACAAAGCTTGCAGAGATTGCAAACGCCGCTTAAATATTACTTTAAGACTTTTGCGCAACATCTTGAATAACTTGCGCGATATGCTCTTTGGGTTGGGCGCCTTGAAGCGCATATTTCTTATTGATTATAAAAAATGGCACGCCCGATACACCGGCAGCTTGCATGGATTGGATTTGGCCGGTTATGAGCTCTTTATCTTCATCACTTTCTAAGCGTTCTCTCATATAGTCAACGCCCATATCGGCTAATTTTACAGCCTCAAGTAAGACTTCATTATCGCCGATATTTTTGCCTTCCTCGAAGTAAAAGCGCATGAGGATCGAGACCAGCTCATGCTGGACTTCAAGACCATAATCTTGTCCCGCCCAATGGATCAGCCTATGCGCGTCCATTGTATTTGGGGAGACTTTAATGTCATCGAGTTTGAACGGGATACCCTCAGCAGCTCCTGCTTCTCTGATGGGCGCATAGACTTGCGCATAAGCATCGAGCGAGCCAAATTTATCAATGAAATATTGCTGCCGGTCCTTACCCATTTTAGGCAGCGTCGCATCCAATTGATAAGGCATCCATTGGACTTTGACATCCACATTATCTCCCACCTCGGAAAGCGCATTTTCCAAGCGTTTTTTGCCAATATAGCACCAGGGACACATGACATCTGAAACAATATCGATTGTAACCTGCGGTTTTTGAGCCGAAGCGTCCATGGTCGTATCCTTACTTTAAATTGGTTTATTCCGCCCGTGAGTCCCACCAAACAGGTAGTTGATAGCCATATATTGGCTGCTTACCTTCTGGGAATTTGATGTAGTTGCGTCGTGCAATCCAGGTCTGATCTAAATGATAGGCTGGAATGACATAATGGCCAGAAAGAAGTGTCCGATCATAGGCACGCACAGCGGCTTGAAAGTCTTCTGTCGTGCGGGCATTCACTAAAGCATCAATCATCGCATCAATGGCTGGGTTTGCCACACCAGCGAAGTTGAATGTCCCTTCTGGTTCAACAGCCCGCGAACTCCACCGCCAGATTTGTTCTGCGCCCGGAGAGAATGAAGATGAAAACGCTTTGATGATTATATCAAAATCATAGGTTTGGGAGCGTTGCTGATATTGCGCGTCATCCACGGTGCGCAGTGACATATCAATACCGAGCGCTTTAACAAACCGCTGATAGGCAATCGCAAGTTTTTCCTGATCTTCATTTTGCGGCAAAACTTCAAACGCGAGTTGCTTGCCGCTGCCATCCACGAGCTTGCCGTCTTTGATCTCATAGCCAGCTTCTTTGAATAGGCCTAACGCCTGACGTAAAATCTTACGGTCACGGCCTGAACCATCGGAAACTGGCAACTCATAGGTGCCGTTCATAATGTCGTCGCTTACAGCATCAGGGAAGGGTGCAAGAAGCGCTTTTTCAATGTCGTTGGCAGGTGTTTTGTAGCTTGAAAGGTTGGAGCCCTGCCAGAAACTGTTGGTGCGGGTATAAACGCCATTATAAAGGTTTTTGTTAACCCATTCAAAGTCAAAAGCCAGCGATAAGGCTTTGCGGACACGGATGTCTTGGAAGATTTCCCGTCTTGTATTGAAGACGAAACCAAACATCCCCGAAGGACGCTCTTTCTTAAACGCCTCTTTGACAATATCGCCGTCATTCACGGCTGCAAAATCATATGCGCGGCTCCAATGGGATGGATTGCCATCGGGATAAACATCGAACAAGCCTTTTTTAAACGCTTCGAACTGGGCTGTCTGCGATAAGAAATACTCAATGCGTATCTCATCATAATTATCAAAACCAACTTTTGACGGGATATCTTTTGCCCAATAATTTGGATCACGTTCATAGGTGATGCTTTCGCCCGGGCGTACTTCTTTGATTTTATATGGGCCTGATCCAACGGGGATATCCATCGTAGAGGTGTCGAAACCTTCTGGATCAGTATCATGCTTTGGCAAAATTGGCATTAATCCGAGAATGAGCGGAAATTCGCGGTTTGATTTTTCATTGAATGTAAATTTGACGCTTAAATCTGAGACTTTTTCCATTTTCTCAACGCGGTTCAATCGCCTGTTATATGGGGGGCGTCCGTGATCGCGCAGAATTTCAAACGTGAAAATCACATCGTCAGCTGTGACAGGTTTGCCATCATGCCAACGGGCATTTGGATTAAGGTTGAATTGCAAATATGTGCGTTCCTCGTCCCATTCAACAGTCTCCGCAAGTAATCCATACATCGTAAAAGCTTCATCGCGAGAGCGCTGCATGAGCGTATCATAATAGAGATTTCCATATTCGGGATCGATGATGCCACGTGCGCGGGTCCGCATGCTTTTGAGGATAAATGGGTTCAAGCTATCAAAGGTGCCGACAACGCCATAGGCTATCTTTCCGCCTTTCGGTGCATCAGGGTTTGCATAGGGAAAATGGGTGTAATCTGCAGGTAGAGCTGGCTTGCCGTGCATAGAAATTCCGTGAAGTGGTTCGGCCTTGGCTGCTATTGAGCCCAATACGAATGTTGCGACCAGAAAAGCTGAAGCAAACTTCATCACTGTTTTCTCCCGTAAAACTGTTGATTCTTGCGTTGAGGCAGCATGTACCGAATAAAGGCATGTGTCAAAATTGGAAATTGATTAAAATATGCAAATAACTTCTGGAAATTATTGGTTTGTCGGGTTAGATGGTGTGCACAAAGCCTTGTTGCTGCCTTATTTGGTCGGCAGGTAGGCAAAATAGATATTAATCCGATAGGGTCCGAACAGTAATGTTGAAAACAATTTTTACAAATATCACCGCAGTCGCAGTTCTTGGTGCGGGTTTTGCGCTAGCGCCTTTGGCAGCAAATGCACAAACAGCACCGCAGGCGATCGCTGGTTGGTTTAAAGAGTGTAACAAGCAAGCCGATAATGATGTTTGTATTGTTCAGAACATCGTCACTGCACCATCTGGTCAACTGATTACAGCTGTTGGCCTTGTGCAGGTATCTGGCAAAGTTAATCAGCGTTTGTTGCAAGTAACTGTGCCAACTGCACGTTTCATTCAACCTGGGATCTCTTTGCAGGTTGATGGTGGTAAGCAGACTAAAATTCCTTATGCTATTTGCTTGCCAGACAAGTGTATTGCGCAAGTTCCATTAACAGATGCGATTGTTGGCTCATTTAAAGCTGGTGGTGAAGCCGTATTCACATCGGTCAACGCTCAACGCGCAGCAAACCCAATCCGCATTTCATTAACTGGTTTTACCCAAGCTTTTGATGGCGAGGCGATCAGCCGCGCGGAACGTGAAGAAAAAGCCAAGGCTCGTGAAGATGAGATCCGTAAGAAATTAGAGGAATCTCGTGCGAAACTACAAGCGGCTCAAGATGCTGCTAAAGAATAGTTTTTAAGAAATTAAATTAAAAATACCGGTGCAAGAGATTGTGCCGGTATTTTTTTGTCTGTTGTTTTTTTCGCCGTGTTTAGTGCGAGACACTGTCATAAGGCAGGTAAACACCTTCGTGAAACCCAACAAAATGTTCATTGATTTGCGGGTGCCTTAGTGGCTTTGCATCTTCAACCCGCAAGAGATTTTGCTCAGATACATAAGCGACATATTCAATTTCGCTGTTTTCAGCCAATAGATGATAAAATGGCTGATTTTTGTCTGGTCTTACGTCTTCCGGGATTGAGGCAAGCCACTCATCTGTGTTGGCAAAGACTGGATCAACATCGTAAATCACACCTTTGAAATCGTAAATGCGGTGTTTAACAATTTCGCCCAAACCAAATTTTGCTGACCTGCTTTGCATCGATAATCCTTTGAACTCTTCAGTTTCCAGTATATCAATTAATAATTGGCTTTGGGAAGGGCAATGATTCTTCGAATACTTTTTGGAAAGTTCCGTTGTTAGATGCTTGAGATTATTACACTCGTGCTGCCTTTTTTTGGGTTGATTTTGCTTGGCTACGTGGTCGCAAAATTCACACATCAACCTGATGGTGCAATGGGTTGGCTCAATGTCTTCATCATTTACGTGTCATTGCCCGCACTGTTTTACAAATTGCTCGCCAATACTCCAGTTGAGGAATTTAAACGCGCAGACTTTTTGGCAACAACGACTTATGTGGCCTTCATAATTTTCGCTTTGGTCTTTGCAATTGGGTATCTGATTCGGCGAAATCACATCGGCCACGCAACTATTCAGGGGCTTGCTGGCGCCTATGGTAATATCGGCTATATGGGCCCAGGCATGGCGTTGTTGGCATTTGGTGAAGCGGCGGCTGTTCCGGTTGCATTGATTTTCTGCGTCGAAAATATCTTACATTTTACCATGGCGCCATTAATGATGGCCTTTACTGGCAAAGAGAAGGCCAATGTTTGGGCTTTAGTTTTGAAAGTCGTCAAGAACATCGTATTTCACCCCTTTATCATTGCGACATTTTTTGGTGTCATGGCGGCGATCTTTGCGGTCGATTTGCCCGATGCTGCCGATAATACGATCAATATACTTGCTCAAGCCGCCGCACCTTGCGCGCTGTTTGCCATGGGTGTGACGCTGGCGCTGCGGCCGCTTAATCGTATTCCCATTGAGATCAGCTATATCGTGCCGATCAAACTGATCTTGTTTCCAACACTGACTTATCTTGCGCTCAGCTATTTGGGGAATTTTGATCCGATCTGGGTACAAGTTGCCGTGTTGCTTGCATCATTGCCAACAGCAACAAATGTTTTTGTAATCGGACAGCAATATGGATATTGGGTCGAGCGTGCTTCAGCCTGTATTCTCATCAGCACCATTTTCTCTGTTGTCACCACATCCACATGGTTATGGCTCTTCAGAACAGGTACATTGCC
>JAHDFS010000066.1:11105-18217 GCA_020628035.1 Rhizobiaceae bacterium | reverse complement strand
GAAGAAGAAGCGAAATATGCCGCGCTTGGAATTGTCTCAGGTGTCTATGCGCCCGATGGCATTGTCGGAGACCTAGGCGGTGGTTCACTCGAACTTGTTGATGTGAAAGGCGATAAGCTCTCAGGTGGTATAACTATGCCGTTGGGCGGCCTTCGTTTGCAAGAACAGGCTGATGGCGACATTGATGAAGCTCAGAAAATTGCCAAGAAGCACATTTCAAAAGCCGATGTGTTAGATGGTGGTAAAGATCGTGTTTTTTATGCCGTGGGTGGCACCTGGCGTTCGATTGCAAAACTGCATATGGAAGCGACGAATTATCCGCTACATATGATGCAGGGCTATGAAATCGAATATGAAGAAATGATGAGCTTCTTAGATAGCGTCACATCTCTTGATGAATTTGAAAAAGAGACGTTAAAAGCCGTCTCCAAAAACCGTCGCATTCTGCTGCCCTTTGGTGCTGCCACCATGCAGGAACTCCTTAAAAAGATGAAGCCTTCAAAAGTCGTCTTTTCTGCTTTGGGTGTTCGAGAAGGTTTCTTATATTCCAGACTCGATAAAGATCAGGCCAAAGAAGATGCCTTAATGGCTGGAGCACATGAATTGGCAATATTGCGCGCACGCTCTCCCGCTCATGCGCAAGAACTCGCCGACTGGACCGGCGATGCTTTTGCCGTTTTTGACGTGAAAGAAAAAGGCCAAGGTGCGCGTTATCGCAGAGCTGCATGTTTATTGGCTGATATCAGCTGGCGTGCGCATCCAGACTATCGCGGTTTGCAGGCGCTGAATATCATTTCTAATGGTGCATTTTTGGCTGTTAGTCATCCAGGTCGGGCCTATATCGCTTTGACCAATTATTACAGATATGAAGGTCTTCGCGATGATGGCATTTCTGCTGGCTTGGCGGAAGTTGCGACCGATAAATATATCTATCGCGCGAAATTACTTGGCGCGTTACTGAGGGTTTTGTATCTCTTCTCAGCCTCCATGCCCGGAATTATCCCGAAGTTGAAATTGGAAAAAGCCGGCAAGGGCTCTAATGCAGATATTTATCTTTGCGTTCCCAAAGAGCTGGAGGATTTTGTTGGAGAGCGATTACTCAACCGCATCAGCCACTTGGAAAAGTTCACCGAAAAGACGGTTGAAGTTAAAATCGTCGATTAGATCCCCTTGGCTAATCAATGCGAAAATACTGTCCAAGATGTGAAGACAAGATGATTAGCAAACAAGCCCAGATCGCAAAAAGCAAGTTGGTGAAAGAAGTGATTGATCCTTCGGTTAGTCTGGCTGAAGAGCGATCTGGGTGGGACGATTACGCCAGCACATTGCCGCTTGCTCAAGGGGTTAAATCACAAGCTGAAAATATTGCCGGTGTCGAATGCCTTTGGCTCTATGACGAGCAAATAGTTGATGACAAATTGTTGGTCTATGCCCATGGCGGTGGTCTTGTTGTGGGGTCTATCACCACCCATCGCGCGTTTGTTTCTTTTTTAGCGAAAGCAATAGGACGCAAAATTCTCATGGTTGGATATGGGCTTTTGCCCGAACACGATTTTTCCAAACCCATGGCGGATATCACCGATGTATATTCAGCGCTTATCGACGACAAACATTTCGATCCAAAACAAATCTATATTGCAGGGGACAGCTCTGGCGCTGGTGCTGCATTATCATCGTTAGTGCATCTTCGTGATCTTGGTCGGAAATTGCCAAGTGGCTTCATCGCTCTTTCAGGTGCATTTGACGTCTCCCTTCAAGGGGTAACGATGAAAACAAATGATCACAATGACCCCGTGCTGTCCTTAAACGTGTTGCGGCATTGGCAAAAGCAATATTTTGAGGGGAAAATCGACCTCAATCATCCGCATATATCACCGTTATTTTCGTCCTTGGACAATTTGCCAGAGATGTTTTTGATCGCAGGAGGTGATGAAGTTTGGCTCGATGACAGCGTCCGCCTAGCAAGATTAGTTCGTCAGTCTGGAGGCACAGCTCATCTGAAAATATTCGATAAAATGTGGCATGTGTTTCAAATGGATACAGCTTTACCGGAAAGCCATCTCAATATGAAACAGATCAAATCATTTTTAGACAATGGGATAGTTGAGAGTTAGTTATAGGCTTTCAAACAGCGTCGTGTGAGATTGTATTTCCGCCATAATCGGTTGATATGTTTTCCATCATAAATGGAGCGCTGCAGCCCGGCAGCGATAAGTTTTTCAATGCATGGATTACGCAGAATTCGCTTTAAAGAAGTTTCAATGTCACCGGAGCTGCTTGAGGGTGTGCGCCGTCGTTATAATGTTATTGACGATGAAACATGCATAAATGTGTTTAGCTGCGATATCGAAAAAAAACAGCTTGGTGGAATTACAAGATTTCACAAAGACGAGCTGAATATCGCGTTCCTGCAATCAACCGGCAGCGCAAGCAATGCGTGGAGCTTAACAGGGCCCGATGGGCTGCATTGTGGTGATATTAGCGGGCGAAACGGAGATAAAAGTTCTTGGCTTGCCAACAAGTCTGATGGTTCATCATTTACAGTTATTGAACAGAAAAAACTACCGCAAAGCATCATGCGAAGTGCGTTGGAACTTTCAGAAAACGCCTTTTCCATTGTTCGGGGGGATCAAGAAGTTGGTGTCATTGCTCGGCTAGCAAGGGGGAAACCACAAGCCAAACGCAGAGGATTATTCCGCCACATCACAAGGCTGGTCACGAGTTATGATTGGGTGCTGCAAATGGGCGAAGATTTCTCAGAAGAAGAGATCATGTTGTTTTCATCGGCAGCTTTAGCAACTCTTGAAATAACGCTTACAATGGACCGCGCTGCTTAAATATTTAAGTTATCAAAACAAAAATTGGCCATTTTGAACCAAAAATTGGTGGGGTAAATCATTTTAGATTGTATTTTTCCGCCTGATCTTTAGTATTCAACCCTGAGTTTATGAGGCCGTTTGGTTGAGAATTATCAGGTAATCTAAAATGTCCCCAGCACGTGTTTTTGTGTTTGTATCTATGTTGTTGTTTGTCGTTTCGTGTGCCGCTGGGCCATCAAACTTGGTGGGTTTGGCAGCGCTGGAACCGTCTCGCGTCATCTCAGAAGGGGCTAAAATTCAAAACCTTTTCATCGCAACATCCCGATTGCGCTCTGAAGACGCGAGTGAATTCTTTTCCGGTGAGCGCGCGAAAGCGCTTAATCTTGCCAATGTGAATGTTACTATTCCACCCGTTCACGAAGTTGGTAAACTTGAGCAACCAAAATTTGGTGAGCGGGAAGATGTCGCAAAACATTTTACCATCGCGCAACCTTTGGTGTTTGACCATGGTGCCGATTTTGCCGCCAAATTGAACAATGAACTTGCTAAAAAATCACCCGGTGATCGCGAAGTCTTGGTGTTCGTTCATGGCTATAACACCAATTTTACAAGTGCTGTTTTGCGGATGTCCCAATTTGTTCAGGACACAGAATTTAAAGGCGTGCCTTTGTTATTTACCTGGGCGTCACGCGGGCGCGCGGTCGACTATGTGTATGATGTGAACAGTGCGCTCCAGGCGAGATTTTATTTGGTAGAGCTTGCAAAAATGTTGACTAAGACCAATGCAGAAAGCTTCAGCATTGTCGCGCATTCCATGGGCAATTTAGTCACACTTGAATCTATGTCCTTGCTGGTCAAGCAAGGCATCCGACCAAGAAGAGCAAAGCTTAATCGCATTATCTTAGCGGCACCTGATGTCGATATTGATTTATTTGATGAATATTTAAAAGATATCGCACCTGTGCGTGATCGCATAGTTGTACTTGTCTCAAAGGATGATCGAGCACTCAAACTATCACGCCGAATTGCCGGTGGGATAGATAGAGTAGGGGCAGCTGATCCTGAAATCATCGCTGCGCGCGGACTTGAAGTCATTGATCTAACGCAGATTGATGATCGCGATAACATCAACCATACCAAATTTGCGCAATCGCCCAATATTGTGAAATTGATTGGCCGCGGCATAGCAGATGGAAACACCTTATCAACCACAGCGACAACAGGGGTGGAAGATGGGTTTGGATCTGTTTTCCGAGGCGTTGCGCAAGTGACGTCAGGCGTTGGCACGGTTCTCACGCTTGGGAACTAGTTTTAAATAAACTCAGAAAACATATTGATATGGTCATAAAAATGGGCGGGAATACCCGCCCAATTTTCGTAAATTCTTTAGCGCTTAGCTATCTGAAAGACATGTCTGAATTGATGTGGACATGTTTCTAATCAGAGTAAAGTATAGCTCTGGACCATCATCAATTGCCGCGCCAAGTGGATCGATCACGCCTGAATTTGCTGATGTGCCATCTGTCAGCGTAGTGACCAATTTTGATTCAAACTGTGGTTCAGAGAATACGCAGACAGCATTTAGTTCTTTAATTTTCTCTTGAAGTTCACTAATGCGCTCGGCACCTGGCAACACTTCAGGAGACACGGTTACTGAACCAACGGCTGAAATACCAAAGCGATTTTCAAAATATTGGTAAGCATCATGGAAAACCACAAAACCTTTGTCTTTTAATGGTTCCATTTCAGTGGTCACTTCTACCACCAAATCATCCAATTTCGCCATAAGTGCTTCAGCATTAGCTTCATATTTTGCAGCATTGTCAGGGTCAGCTTCGATGAGTGTTTCTTCGATTTCGTGAACAAGCGCTTTTGCATTTACTGGATCAAGCCAAACGTGAGCATCAAACTCGCCATGGTCATGTCCTTCATGGCCACCAGCTGTTTCCTTGTGCTCGTCATGATCATGGTCATCATGCTTTTTCTCATGCGCATGTTCTTCGTGTTTATGCTCGTCATGATCATGGTCATCGTGCTTTTTCTCATGCGCATGTTCTTCGTGTTTATGTTCGTCGTGATCATGGTCATCATGCTTTTTCTCATGTGCATGCTCATCATGTTTATGTTCGTCATGATCATGGTCATCATGATCATCATGTTTCTTCTCACCCGCATGTTCATCGTGCTTTTGTTCATCATGCCCATGCTCATCGTGTTCATCGTGATCATCATGGTCATGCTTTTCAAAAGCTCCGCCTTCACGGAATTCAAGTTTGATAAGGTCATGTGCGTCGAGCAACTCAACAGATTTCGCGTCGCCAGCAAGTGCCTCTAAAGGCTTTTCCAAAAATGCTTCCAACTCGTGACCAAACCAAAATACAACATCGGCATTTTCCAGCTCTTGTGCTTGCGAAGGTTTTAATGCGTAAGTGTGTGGTGACCCTGCGCCTTCAATAATCAGTTGAGGTTCGCCAACGCCTTCCATTACAGCAGAAACAAGTGAGTGGATTGGTTTGACAGATGCCACAACATTAATATCAGCTTGGGCGGAAAGTGAGCTAACTGATAGGAGAGTGGAGGCAAAAAGAATTGACTTGAAATGACGCATTGCGAACTCCGGAAAAGATGTTTGAGGATGTGATGTTATTATATTACATCATTGCGTAATGATATAACGTGTGGCATATATGAAATCAACAACTAATTTAAGTTGGCCGCGAACCGAGTTAAGCTGCAACTATGTTACAAAAAAACGATTCTCTTATTTCATTGGAAAATGCTGGCATTTTCCGAGACCGCAACTGGTTAGTCCGCGGTGTATCAATGACGGTTGAACCTGGTGAAATCGTCACACTGATCGGACCAAATGGGTCAGGAAAATCAACAACTGCGAAGATGGCGCTTGGCGTTTTAAAACCCAGTGAAGGCATCGCAAATCAGCGCAAGGGACTGAAGATTGGTTATGTGCCGCAAAAGCTGTCAATTGATTGGACATTACCGCTAACCGCAAACCGATTTATGCGTTTAACCAGCAATATCAGTCAAAAGGAAGCTGATGATGCCATGGCTGCTACGCAAACATTGCACCTGAAAAAATCGGAGGTGCGCACGTTATCCGGTGGTGAATTTCAGCGTGTCCTGCTTGCCCGTGCCATCGCCCGAAAGCCTGATTTAATGGTGTTGGATGAGCCAGTACAAGGTGTTGATTTTAATGGTGAAATTGCACTATATGATCTGATTAAAAACATTCGTGATGAAATTCGTTGCGGTATATTACTAATCTCCCATGATCTACATGTGGTGATGGCTGCAACCGACCGGGTTGTGTGTCTTAACGGACATGTATGTTGTTCAGGAACGCCAACAGCTGTGACATCTAGCGATGAATATAAAACGTTGTTCGGTGCTCGTGCGGCATCAGGTTTGGCGATTTACGAGCATACCCATGATCATGAACATTTGCCTGATGGTCGTGTAAGACATTCAGATGGTTCCATTACAGATCATTGTCACCCAGAAGATGGTCATCATCATGACCACAGCCATGGTTCTGAGAATGTAAAGAATGGAGCAAATACAAATGCTGGATGATTTTTTCACAAGAGCATTAATCGCAGGCGCGGGGGTTGCACTTGTCGCCGGGCCTTTGGGTTGCTTTATCGTCTGGCGTAGATTGGCCTATTTTGGTGATACGTTATCGCATGCTGCCTTGCTGGGCGTGGCGCTGGCATTTTTGTTTGAAGTGAACATAACAATTGCCGTATTTGGCGTATCAATTTGTGTCTCACTTGCCTTGTTATTGCTTCAAAAACGCGCAACGCTTTCTTCTGATGCCATACTTGGTTTACTATCTCATTCTGCTTTGGCAATTGGATTGGTCGCATTGGCGTTTATGACATGGGTTCGTGTTGATTTAATGGGCTTCTTGTTTGGTGATATTTTGGCCGTTACTCGCGCAGATCTTGCCGTTATTTGGGCCGGTGGAGCCTTGGTTCTTCTTGTTCTGGTTTTGGTATGGCGATCATTATTCGCAGCAACCGTCAATTTTGAACTTGCACAAGCGGAAGGCATGCAGCCCGAACGCGCCAATGTTATCTTCATGCTATTAATGGCGGCCGTTATTGCCATATCGATGAAAATTGTTGGTGTATTGCTGATCACAGCTTTGTTGATCATACCAACGGCTGCAGCTCGGCGTTTTTCATCCGGACCAGAGCAGATGGCTGTTCTCGCAGCTTTGATTGGTGTTGTGGGCGTGTTTGCCGGTTTGTTTGGCTCTTTGGAGTGGGATAC
>JAHDFS010000066.1:0-11005 GCA_020628035.1 Rhizobiaceae bacterium | reverse complement strand
GGATTAGTGCATCGGCTTGAAAGCCTCAATGCATTTGTTGCTTGCCAACATACGTCTTGTGGTGGAGACCGAAAAGAAAATGTCCTGTTTGCGATATGCGAGACATGCGGCAATGTGCAGGAATTGGTCAATGACAAGCTGTTAGACACTGTCAAAATGCTTGCAAGTGAAGCAGAGTTCACCTTGTCGCAATCTGTCATCGAGTTGCGCGGACAATGTGCATCTTGCAAATCAGGATAACTTTAGGTTCATAGTCCTCTTGTCCTCGTCAAACCTGAATGCCCAGATTGACTGATCGTGCAAAGCTCACTAGAAAACTGACAAGTACAAAGTCCGTTAGGGATCAGGAGTAGCGCAAAATCGTGGCCAATTCACAATCACAGCTGATCGGCATGACGGTCAAATCAAAACGCATGCCGGATTGGTTGGTTAATGGCATTGCCGCCGTCTTTAATCGTGCTTTCGGTTTCACGCAGTTCAACAAACTTTATGACAGCCTTCCCGAACATGACGAAATGGGATTGTCGGAGGCATTCCTTAAAAAGTTGAATATTAATCTGACAGTCTCTGGTGTGGATCTTTCTTCTTATCCAACCCAAGGCCCTGTTATCGTTATGGCAAACCATCCCTATGGTTTGCTGGATGGGTTCACGATAGATTATCTGCTGACACGGCTACGCTCGGACGTGTTTCTCATGGGGTTTTATGCCTTAGGTCAAATACCTGAATATGCCAGTCGATTGATCTTGGTAGACCCACTTAAAAAACGCAGCCGGCAATCTCTAAATATCAAAAGTTGGCGGAAATCATTTCGCTTTGTATCTGGCGGCGGCGCATTGATTGTATTTCCCGCAGGTGCTGTCTCGCACTATCAGCGAGATAAAAAAGCGGTTTTAGATGCCGAGTGGAATGCCCATATTGCAACACTAGCTCGCAAATGCGAGGCGACTGTACTTCCAATTTATGTGCATGGCCACAATAGTTGGCTCTTCCAACTCAGCGGCCTCATCTCACCGAAACTCCAAAATTTGTTCATTTTTAAAGAACTGCCAAAAATGAAAAATCGCAAACTGGAAGTAACATTAGGTGAGGCGATGCCAGCCGAAAAATGGTCAGACATTAAAGATGATAAAGAGCTTATCCAATACTTTCGCCAAACAGTGGAAGCGTTAGGCAAATCTGAGGCCTAAGGCAGCCCCAATATTTAAGCTATTTCGAATTTGCTTCGCATTTGACAAGCTCATTGATATTACCTGTCACTCGAGTCGCGGAAAATGTGCCGTCTGGTTTGTTCACAACCATCGGCAATGTATCTTTTGGTCGAAGTGTAAGCTGAACATTGGCATCTAGATGCGTGCCTTCAACAACATTCAATTTAAATCTCTGCATGGCGCGAATAACAACCAGCTTCATCTCAAGCATAACGAATTGATAGCCAAGGCAAAGTCTGGGGCCGGCGCTGAACGGGATAAACTGAAATGGCCCTGGCTTTTTCTTCATCCAGCGTGTGGGATCAAACCGCGCCGGATCGGCGTAAATATCCGGATTTCGGTGGGTCATAAAGGCACTGACCACAGCCTTATCACCGCGGTGCATTTCAACACCTTGAAGCTCCGTATCGCAAGTTGCAGTGCGGATAACATGATGCACGGGCGGCAATAAACGCAAAGATTCTCGAATGAGACCATCCAGCAACGGTAATTTATCGACCTGCGTCACATCTGGCGGCCAATTCGTGATGTTTGATTTGATTTCTTCATCCAGATCAGCAGCAAATTTTGGGTTTTGCGCGATCAGATACATCGCCCAGGCAAGCGCGGTTGCGGTGGTCACAAATGCGGCGGCGTGCAAAATTACCGCATGGGCCGCAAGATCGACATCCGTTAGATCCGCATCTTCAACTTTCGCAGCATGAACGAGAATGGACAATACATCCTTTGCTGGTTCTGTTTCTTTGCGCTTTTCGTTGATGAGTTCATGCATCGCCTCTTCAACCACTTCCGCATGGCGCAATAGTCGCGCGCCGGCCGTACCTGGAATATCAAACGCGACAGGAAGTCTGCGCGCCTTAACATCCAAATCAATCCAACGCGTGATCAATTCGCAAGTTTGTGTTGAACGATCAAAGTCATCATGATCGAACAAAATATGGGCGGCGATCCAGTTGGCCATTTTGGTCGTTTCATCATACATGTCAAAAGACTTGCCCATCTCCCAGCGATCTAACACCTGGTCGATAAGCCGCGTGATTGTCGGCACATATGAGGCGACAGCTATCTTTGCAAAAGGCGGCTGCATGAGTTTGCGATGTTGGCGGTGTTTGCTGCCATTCATGGCAATGATACCGGTTCTTAATCGCTGATGCGCAGACCCCTTTGGTCCTTTGATAACCTGCCCACCTGATCGAAAGATGTCGGGCTGCGCTAAGACGCTTTTGTTGGCTTCTTCGCTAAAGGCAAAAACATGGCGGCGGCCTTTGCTACTAAATGGGTTGGGCTTGCCCATGACAAACAAATCGCCATATTCGTCGGCCATCTTGTTCAAACATGAATAGGAATCTTTTAAGAACCCTCGATACCAAGGCCAGGAGGCTACTCCTTCAACAATGTGCTTTTCTTTTTTGTTCGCCATTTTATTGCTAATCAAAACTCACTCGATCACGCACCACATTGCGTTAAAATCAAGCAATACTCGTTCCCCATTTTATTTCCGAACTGTCCCCGCGTTCGAAAATTGCACATTTAACGGCATATAATTTAAAAACTGCAAGTTTAGCAAGTAAGCAGACCAAATGTTCTGGGGTTTATCTCATTTTTTATTCAATAAAATCCCGGTTTTCAGACTATCTGCCTTTGTTTAACCGCGCAATTTCATCACGCAGTCTTTGATTTTCTGATCTCAATTTTTCAAATTCAGATCCTAATATCTGGCCAATTGCGTCTTCTGGGATTTGTGTTGGGATATATTTGGGACAATTCCAATCCATGGCTATGATCTTTATCTGCAACACGCGTTCGGCTGGCGCAGCGCGTTGATCGAGCTGTGATACCAAATTAGGGTCAGCATCTTTAACGTCGATCAAGGTGGCCTCACCCTGAATTTTAAGACGCCTTCGGTTCAAGTAATCCATGAAGAAGAGCGATACACGCGGCTCTGTTTTTAAATTCCCCATGGAAATAAACTGTTTGTTGCCAAGATAATCTGCGCATGCAATGGAATTTGGACCCGTAATATGGATAAATCCGCGCGCGCCGCCGCGATGTTGAATATAGGGCCAACCGTCTGAGTTTACCGACGCAATGTAAAAGCTGTTTCGTCGTTTGATGAAGTCAATATCGTCTTGTGATAAAACATCCTGAGTGCGATGAGGATAAAAGGTCTCATACTTTTGCTTGGTGCCTTCTTGCGCCTGCAGATCTTGCACTGCTTGCGTGAACATGAGGCGTGCATAATTCTCCATAGCTCTATCCCGCGTCTAATGTTTGAATTTCCAAAAAATAATATTGTTTGGGAATAATAATCTTAAATCAATCTGATAAATCTGCTCAGAACACCAATGGGGTGAATTATATCTTTCACTTTGAACTCGAACGGGTCACTATAGGCCCATGCGTATATCGATTGGTTCACGAGAATGTGGTTTGTCACGAGCTTAAAATCTGTCATAGTTTTGGCTCAGTTATGATCTAATTTCCCTGGCTAATCGTAGAATATTTCAACCAATAGGAGGTGCCAAATGACTAAAATTTCGCTCACCCGCCGTTCGTTTTTAGCTGTAAGTGGCGCAGTCGCAGCAAGTGGTCTGCCGAGTTGGACTGTTCCTGCGCGCGCAGCCGGCCTTGCACCAACGCGTTCCATGCGTGGCGGCGCCAATAACTATTTGGCTGGTGCCCCCATTGTTGATCGTATTGGTGGTGGCGGATTTTGGATGTCGGGCACCGTGCGCCGGGCAGGGGATGGTGCACCACTTTCAGGTCAACGTATTCAAATTTGGGCGCATACAACAGAGGGCTATGAAAGCGACTGGGAAAGTCATGGTGCAACATTGACTGATGAAAATGGCAATTACCGCTTAGAAATGCCACAAATTGTTCCAGCTTTCGGACAAGCTCACGGCCATTTGGCCTATGATAGTGGAGATTTTGAAACTGTGTTTTTACGACCAGTTATGAAAAGTTCCAAAGATAAAAGTCTTGAAGCACATTTCGTATTAAAACCGGTCTAATCTTAGGGAAATAAAATTGATAAGTGGGATCAGGGCAAAACTAATCTGGCTCGCATTTATCATTGTCATGATCACACCGCTTGTCGCAGCTGCAACAAGTGAGCTGCTTGCTTGGCGCGATAGCATTTACATCATGGCAGGCTTTGCAGGCATATTTGCAATGTCGCTTTTATTCGCCCAGCCATTACTTATCGGTGGTTATTTACCTTCGCTCTCTCCTCGCAACAATCGAAAAATTCACAAATGGGTTGGTGGGCTGTTGGTTGCGATGGTCTTTATCCACGTTTTGTTTCTTTGGTTTACCAGCCCACCCGATGTGATCGATGTGTTGTTGTTCCGCTCCCCAACACCATTTTCACTTTGGGGTGTGATTGCCATGTGGGCATTATTCTTTATGGGCTTGATGGCAGCACTGCGAAAGAAATTACGTTTGTCACTGCACCTTTGGCGGCGCATCCATTTGGCGCTGGCAATGGTTACAATCATCGGCAGCGTTGGTCATGCATTGCTGATTGAAGGCGCAATGGAACAAGTCACCAAAATCATAATTTGCGTCTTGGTGATCGCAGCAACTGCGAAAATTGCAATCAAATACTTAAATCAACACACCCCAAGAAGCGGCCGGCGAAAGCCTTAAGTATCATTGCGTGGTATTCGCAAGACTTGCCCAACAAATATCAAATTTGGATCGCTGATAATGTTTTGATTAGCTTGCAAGATGGGCTGAAAGTTGCCGTCTCCATAAGTGTCTTGTGCAATCTTAGTTAGTGTATCACCCGGCTGAACGGTGTAATTTCGAAAGCCTGTATATCCAGGCAATATTTTTGGGCCAAACAGAACCGGTACAATGACAGCTGGTCCGTTTTCGTTTCCGGTGTCATCGGCAAGGCGGAGAAATAATCGGGTCAGCTGAAACGCGTTATCATCAGGAATGTCGATATGACCTTGGAACTGTTTAAGCGCCAGGGATCCGACATTGGTAAAAGATGAATATTCATCATGTCCATCACTCACATGAATGGTGAGTGTGCCTTCAAAAGCAACGGCGGTACCGGCAATCAATATTTTTGATCCGACGATATCAAAGGGTTGTGGCTGTTGGATGAGAATATTGTCTGTGGTCATGAGAGTTCCTCCTCTAAAAAGAAGCCCCACGCCCGTAAATAGGATAACATAATTTTGAAGAAACACCACTTATTGGAGAAAATTTGCCTCCCCAGATTGCCGTGAAATAGGCTAATGCGTGATCTCTTTTCTATGTGTTTGCGTACAACAACACATGCAAATTTGTTACCAAATCAATCAAGTTCTTCAAAAGATAGTCAACGCTTTTCTGCCGATTTTTATAAACGAGGGGGCAGCACGGCTCTCAATGTGACGAGGTAAGCCGGAAAGACCAATAAATATATGAAAAGCCTACGATTAATACTAGCCGATCAACTTACCCACGATATTTCTTCGCTCAAAGATATAGATGTGGGCCAAGACATAGTCCTCATGTGCGAAGTTGCAAACGAGACTGGTTATGTCAGACATCATAAGAAAAAGATCGCGTTTTTGTTTTCTGCTATGCGCCATTTTGCTGAAGAGCTGCGCGCTAGGGGAATAAATGTTCACTATACAAAATTTGATGATCGGGATAATGCCGGCTCATTTACTAAAGAGATAGAGCGTGCGCTGTCGCGTGAAAATTTCGGGCGCATAGTTACAACTTTTCCCGGCGAATATCGGGTTTTAGAAGAGATGAAGACATGGGCGACACGATTTGATGTTGATGTTGAAATACGCGGTGATGATCGCTTCTTAGCCACGCCAGAGGAATTTAAAAACTGGGCTGAAGGGCGCAAACAATTGCGTATGGAATATTTCTATCGCGACATGCGCCAAAGCTATTCGATCTTAATGAACGGTAATCAACCTGAAGGCGGGAAATGGAATTATGATGCGGAAAATCGCAAGCCGCCCAAGGATGGTTTAAACATTCCGCAAACCTATTCAGCCGAACCTGATGCGATCACTTGCGAGGTTTTAGCGCTTGTCGCGGATAAATTTAATGCTCATTTTGGTGATTTAGAACCATTTCATTTTGCTGTAACGCGTGATCAAGCGCTTGTTGCCTTGCACCAATTTATTGATCAGCGTTTGTGTTTCTTTGGCGATTACCAAGATGCAATGATTGAGGGTGAGCCATGGATGTATCACGCCCATATTAGTTTTTATCTCAATTGCGGATTGCTCACACCACTTGAATGCGCAAAGGCTGCAGAACATGCCTATCATTCAGGGGAAGCGCCTTTAAACGCAGTAGAAGGCTTTATTCGCCAGATCATCGGCTGGCGCGAATATGTACGCGGTATCTATTGGCTTAAAATGCCGTCATATGCATCTGAGAATTTCTTCAAAGCTGATCGCCGACTTCCCGATTTTTATTGGTCCGGCGAAGCCACCATGAATTGTCTTCGACAATGTATCAGCGAGACCAAGCAAAATGCCTATGCGCATCACATACAGCGACTGATGGTGTTGGGTAATTTTGCCTTAATTGCCGGGATTGATCCTAAGGAAGTCAATGAATGGTTTTTGATCGTTTATGCGGACGCATATGAATGGGTAGAGCTGCCCAATGTCTCCGGCATGATCTTATTTGCTGATGGTGGGTATTTTGCGAGCAAACCCTATGCTGCTGGCGGTAGCTATATCAATAAAATGTCCAATTATTGTGAAAGTTGCCGTTACAAAGTTAAGGAAAAAAACGGGCCCGATGCTTGCCCGTTCAACTATCTTTATTGGGATTTTCTTGCTCGAAATCGAGATAAACTCAGCCAAAACCACCGAATAGGTATGATGTATAAGACCTATGATCGTATGTCTGAGGATAAAAAGCTAGCGATTTCCAATGATAGCAAAACTTTCTTTGAAGGTTTGGAAAACTGATCACAAATGCGTAAGAAATCGGATCTGCCCACCAAAATTTGTCCTGTCTGCAAGCGTCCTTTTTCTTGGCGCAAGAAATGGGAAAAGGTGTGGGAGGATGTTAAATTTTGTTCGAAACGCTGCCAGGGCGCAAAGAAGAACAGCATGAGTTCATAAAATTGGGTGTTGGATTAGGCTTATCAAACGCAACTAAGCCCGCTTAGGCAGAGCCGTTTCTTGCAAGAAGTGATCGATTTCAACCTCTGAAATAGGTGCAGAAAAGAAATAACCTTGCACAAGGCATCCCTCAAGGCTCTTGATGACAGATAATTCCTCTTTCGTTTCAACACCTTCAACCACGCATGCCAACCCCATATCCCTGCTCAGAGAGAGCAAAGATTTCACAATCTTAAAACTTGCAGGCACTGTATCAATATTGGACACAAAACTGCGGTCGATTTTGATCTTTGTCAGTGGTAAGGCATGCAAATGACTAAGGCTGGAAAATCCGGTGCCAAAGTCATCTAAAACAATGCCGCAACCCAATGATTTTAGTGTTCTGACAGAAGATTTTGCCTGTTCAAAATCTCGCATTGCTGCAGTTTCTGTTATTTCAAGATCGATCCGCGTTGCATCGAAACTGTGAGATTGGATAATATTCATGATCTCGCGCACAGCCTGTGGCGAATTTATGTCATGGGTTGATAGATTAAATGAGAGATTAATCTCGTTTGGCCAAGTGACCGCCATCGCAAGGGATTTTTTCAGCAAAACTTGTGTGAGTTTATTGATTAATCCTATTTTCTCAGCAATTGGGATGAAGTCTGCCGGGGACACTCTCCCCAAAATCGGGCTTTCCCAACGCGCAAGCGCTTCAAAGGCCACCGTTCTTGAAGAATTGATATCGATGATGGGCTGATAATAAACAATAATCTCTTTGTCGAGATCAGCTTTAGACAAAACATATTCCGTCTTTGTATTTGCCTCAATCTCCAGGATATGGCGCTCGGTAAAGACCACCACTTCGCCATTGTGAATATTCTTACTCTGATAAAGTGCGTAGTCAGCCCGCTCGTATAATTCGAGCGAAGTCTTAGCTAAATAAGGATAAACGGCAAATCCGATGGAACCGGAAATCTGTACAGTCACATCAGCGGCGACAAATGGGACCATCAATGCTTCGCGAATTTGGTCACCCATGTCTTTGAGCTGCTCATCACTATTGTCGTTTGAAATCACAAGCGCAAATTCATCTCCTCCCAATCGAGAAATAGAGACGTTTTGGCTGGAGAATTTTTCCAAACGCGTACCAACTTCCATCAGCAAACTATCACCAAATGCATGCCCATAATGATCGTTCACAAGCTTAAAGCCGTTCAAATCGATGATCCCAACTGCCAATCGCTTCTCTTCGCGCTCGGCAATACGAAATTCATCCTGCAGTTTGGTAAAGAATTGGCGTCGGTTTGTAAGTCCTGTAAGGGAATCAAGATTAGCTAGTTTTTCGTTTTCTTTATTCGCCAGTTCCAGTTTAACCTGACTGTTGATTGTGTCGGCAAATGCGCGCGATTGCACAACAGTCACCGTTACCAGTGCGATTGTGACCAACGCCATATTACCAGCGATGATGATGAAAGACGCTATTCCGCTGGTTCCAAAGAAAATTGCAAATGGGATGTTGACGCTAAGTGCGATAATAAAAGCAGCTGAACGCAGCTGCTGCATGCAGATGATCACACCCACGCCTGTAATTGCCATGAAGAATGCAACATGTGCTTGCATGTAAACGTCGCCGTAAGGATAGAGCAACAAAGACCAAGCGGTTAGCAAGAGTGTAAAAAAGCCTGCCAGTTTGTTCGTACGCACCAATGTTTTATGCGCTTGTTCAAATTTGGGGGTAATTTTTCGCTGCTTGAGCCAAGTGACCATTCTCACCAAACAGATAACGGCAAACACAAATGGTGCATAAACAGTTAGCCAATTTGGTGCCGAACCATAATAATTAATCGCAAGAGCCCATGTATTAATGAGCAATACGGAATACATAATCGGAACTTGCGTTGCGAAATGCGTGAACTGTGCTTTCACAAGCTCCGGATTGTCTTTGCTGACGGTAAACTGTTTTACGATCAAATTCAGTGCAGCTTTTAGCAATCGTAAATCCTATTAAATGCGACCAAAACACCACGATTTACGCTCGCAAACCGTAGAATTATAACTTTAGTAAAAAAGTAAGCCGAATTTCTTAATCATTGCTTTCGCAATTACCTGAACTATTGGGTATAAATCGAACTATTCTGGTATTTTTACATGAAAAAAGCACTTATTGGTTGTGACAGGTTGAGAGTTCAAACCAAATTGAATCAATCGTATTTGATATAAAAATAACCTCGAAATTCAATAAATGAGAATTTTAAACCGCCAAAATCGAAAATTTGGTTGAGCGGCGAGGGTGTGAGTTTGGTCTTGTTTTCGCCTTAAAGGTGTGCGCATCAAGCATGACATTAAGCCAAGCATGCTCAATTGAAATGCAGAAAAATTGGTGGCGATTTAACTCTCGATCACCTGCACGCGTTTGTCGGCAAATTTAAGCGCTAATTCACCGTTGATGAGTTTGATCGCTTTATCGCCAAAGAGCTCACGCCGCCAGCCGGATAGGGCTGCAACCGTTGCCTCTTCTCCCTTGGCAGCGATCTTATCAAGATCATCACCCGAGGCGATGACTTTCGCAGCCACGCCTTCCTGTTCGACAATCGTTTTGAGCAATACGCGCAACATGTCAGATGCAGCCGCTGTGCCTTCCGGCGCCGGCTTATGCCGTTTTATCTCAGGCCAATCCTCTTTGGGGATTTCGTAAGCAGCATTTAATGCTATCATCAAGCTACCACCAAGCTCGGAACGTTCCCAACCCTTGGGGATCGTGCGCAAACGCCCAAGAGCGCCGTGATCGCGTGGTTTTTGCTGAGCAACTTCATAAAGCGCATCATCTTTTAAAATACGTCCGCGTGGGACATTTCGCTCACGCGCCAAATTTTCACGCCATGCAGCAAGGCGCTGCAATATCGCCAAATCCTGTGGTTTGCGCATGCGGTTACGCAAACGTTTCCATGCATCATCTGGATGAATGTCATAGGTTTCGCGTGCTTCCAAAATGGCCATTTCCTCATTCAGCCAAGTCGCGCGGCCCTGTGATTCCAATTGCCCTGACAGTTCGAGATAAACATCACGCAAGTGGGTGACATCGGCAAGCGCATAATTCAGCTGCTGATCGGTCAACGGACGGCGCGACCAATCGGTAAAGCGTGATGTTTTATCGATGTGATTGCCAGTGATCTTATTGACCAGCGCATCATATGCGATGCTATCGCCATATCCGAGCACCATGGCTGCCACCTGGCTGTCAAAAATTGGTTTTGGAATGAGATCACCCAAATGGAATACGATTTCCAAATCTTGCCGTGCTGCGTGGAAAACTTTGAGCACGCTTTCATCGGCCATCAAAGTGAAGAAAGATGAAAGATCAATACCTTTTGCCAGAGGATCGACAATCAATGCGCGATCAGGGGAGGCGAGCTGGATCAGACAAAGCTTGGGCCAGAACGTTTTTTCCCGCAAGAATTCAGTATCAATTGTGATGAAGTCAGCTTTGGCTAGATCTAGGCAGGCGGCTTCGAGTTCGGATGTTTTTGTTATAATTTCCATACGAAAGTCGATAACTTAAATTGAACCATTTGTCTCGTAAAAATACGCCACTTGTTCACTTGGCAAAGCAATAACATGTAAAAAAGACTTTTCGTTGAGACAAATCAGGTGTTTTCCCTTGACAAATCAGCTGTCACATGTGCTTGTCCGCCGCGAATTACAAGA
>JAHDFS010000211.1 GCA_020628035.1 Rhizobiaceae bacterium | reverse complement strand
GCGCCGCTTTTTCTTCATCGTTACACAGATAACCGCCTTCTGCTTCTAATGCTGCTACCATCTCCTTATAGATAGAAGACTGAATAATGATATTGCCATCAGCCGAGCAGCCTGATCCAAAATCAGACGTTTTGGACATGCGCGTGTTTGCAGCCGCAATTTCGATATCAGCTGTATCATCAATAACAATTGATGAATTACCAGCGCCAACACCAAAGGCAGGGCGTCCGGATGAATAGGCTGCCTTGACCATTGGCTTACCGCCAGTTGCCAAGGTTAGATCACACACTTCCATCAAGTGCTGCGTAATAGCAATTGATGGCTCTTTCACACATTGAAATAAATCTTCAGGCGCACCAACGGCTCGGCAGGCAGCACGCATAACATCAACCATTTCATTGGTTGTGTTTTTTGTTCGAGGATGTGGCGAGAAGATCACAGCATCTCTTGCTTTTGCGGCATAAATGCCCGTGACAGGTGGTGTCAAAGCAGGGTTTGTCATCGGTATGAGTGAAGCAATCACGCCAGCAGGTTTGGCATATTTCATCAAGCCTTTGGCAACATCGACTTCAACAACACCCGTGCTTTTTTGACGAAGCGCATCGCGCAACACACCGTGAATTTTAAACCGCTTTCCAGGTCGACCTTCTCGGTCGCCGATTGTGCTTTCATCAACACCCATTTGAGCTAATCTGGTAAAGGTCACCTCATTGCCAGCATACCAGCCAATTGCCTGTGCAAGGCGATCAAGCTGAGCTTGCGAATAGTCTTCAACTTCCGTCATAGCGTTTCGCGCGCGCTGTAGCATATCCGCGACTAGTTTTTTATCATCTTCAGTGAGTTCTCGAGCCATTATGTATCTCTTCTAAATTGTTGGTAATAGGCGATGCCGAAAGCGCGATATCTGCGCCGGCAAGGTGTTTCTGCGATTTAGCCTCGGCAAATATTCTCTTTGCATGGTCAAGGCATCTTCGCGCATGTTCTTCAAAACCCAGCTCTTGGGTTCGTGATTTATTTGGCAGTTCGATGGAGTAATCTAGCGGAGGCAGGCGCTCGATAATGCGCCTAAAATCAATGCATCCTTCACCGGGATATAAACGCGCATCCCGCGCCAATTGGATCATGCCTTCTTTAGTATCTGCAATTCCCGGCAGGGCGTCTGAAACGTGGAGGAAGTGGATGTACTCACTGGGAACATGCGACAGCTCTGCAATATCCACCCGAGACAAGTGCATATAAAGTGTGTCGATTAGGATGCCAGAATTGTCTTGGTCTGCTGCGCGAACAATGTCCAAGGCTTCATCCAACGTTCGCAATCGTGAGAAAGACGGAAACTCAAGATCGACACTTAATCCGTAAGGCGCAGCTAACTCACAAGTCTCAGCATAACAATCAACGAGGAAGTTGCGATCATCGCGGCTACTCGTCCACGCACTCATGATCAGGCGCTTGGCACCGAGCTCACCACCCAATTCTATCGCAGGAGAAAACGATCTTGGGTCACATTCATCGGTGATCCGGGCTAACTCCATATCGAGAACTTTAAGACCGGTCGTCTTAAGCGCCAATTTTGTTGCATCCACTAAGGAGGTGTCTTCTGGCCAGCAGGCAAATTCGCCCGCAACATTCATCGGAATAAATCTTGGGCTCACCGCATCATATCCAGCGCGGGCGGCGATATAAACCAATTCCGGCGCGGAGCATTCAATCAAGGTCAAATGCGCCAATGAATATAATGGCTCGACTTTACCAATTGAATTCAGATTTGGGTCGTTTGTGGAATGCAAGATGGCACCTTAAATAACATCTAATATATTTCATATTATATTATATAAATAAAAATATCAGATATTTTTTAAAGTATCAACTTTTTATTCTCAAAAGTTGATTACGTAATTTCCACCCAATTTCCACCTGCTGCATTGGATTGAACTGTCGCATGGATAAACTTCACACCTTCTGCACCATCCTCCACGTCTGGATAGGCTAAGTAGTTGTTTGGTAGAGCTAATCCGTCTCTTCGTGCGGCAACAGCCGTTGCAAATTCAGTGTATAAATTCGCCCACGCTTCGATCAAACCTTCTGGGAATCCGCGTCCTGTTCGAACCAAACGTTCAACATTTAAAGAAATTCCATGACCATGACCGCGGCTTAAAATCCGATCTGGCTCCCCAAATCGCGCATGTTTTAGATATTCGCTATGTTCCAAATCCCATTCAATGCCACCTTCACTGCCAAAAATGCGCAGGCGCAATCCACCGCGATTACCGGGCGCCAATCGTGTCGCCATCAAAGTTCCGGGAACATCATTGGCATAGCGCGTATTCATAAAAACAGTGTCTTCAAGTGGCTTGGGAGATCCGCAAACATGCATCTCAGCGCGCAAATGCGTCATTGGTAATCCGGAGACAAATGTCGCCAAATGTGCAGCATGAGTTGCGATATCACCTGTACAACTTGTTGCGCCAGATTTTTTGGGATCAAGCCGCCACTTCACATGTTCAGCTTCCCCTATATCATCGGGTGTCATCCAATCTTGCATAAATTCAACATGAATTTGATTGATTTTCCCGATACCGCCATTCGCGACAATTTCCTTTGCCTGTCTGATCATTGCAAAGCAGGACATGGCATAACCAACCCCGAAAATCAGTCCAGATTGACGGGTTAGATCTGCAAGCGCGAGGGCTTCCTCAACTTCATTGGTAAGTGGCTTATCACATAAGACATCTATTCCATTTTCGATAAATGCTTTCGCTGCATCGAAGTGAACGTGATTGGGAGTCGTGATCATCACAGCATCAACACCTTGCGGGCGTTGAGCTTCTTGTTGCGCCATGTCTTCAAAAGACGTGTAACAGCGTTCATCATCGAAATACCATTCAGCACCAAGGGCTTTGGCTTTGTCTTTGTTTGACGAAAGGGCACCG
>JAHDFS010000065.1 GCA_020628035.1 Rhizobiaceae bacterium | reverse complement strand
TTGAATCAAGTCTTGGGGCAGCGGTTCTAACCTTCAAGATCTTCGCGCGTGAAGAGCGGGCGCACATCTAAATCCTGCGCTTTTTTGATATGAGGTGCACCCTCTCCGCGCCAGATTGCGCAAACCACAGCCAAGACATTGGCGCCATCCGCGCGAGATAGTTCAAGCGCGTCGGCAACCGCGCCACCTGTGGTGATCACATCTTCGACAAAACAAACTTTGCGGTCTTTCACCACCTGACCTTCAATCGCCTGGCATGTGCCATAAGTTTTTGCTTCCTTGCGGACAAAGGCGACCGGCAAACCGGATTCAAGCGACATAGCTGTAGCAATTGGCACGCCGCCAAGCTCGAGACCGGCCAAGATCTCAGTGTCGGACGGGATCAGCTTTAACATGCCTTTAGCAACTTCACGCAACAGCACCGGATCACCTTCAAAACGATATTTATCAAAATAGCGATCTGACACGATCCCCGAGCGCAAGGTGAACTTGCCGGTGAGCGAAGCGATTTGAGATACTTTTTTGGCGAGTTCTGCGTGATCCATGAAAGTTTGTCCTTTAAGCATCAAGATCCTGTGTTAAAACGTCTATAACACTTTGATCGCATCAAAAGCTATCGCCACAAACGAATAATCCCCGAAAAGATAAAACTCCAATTTCGCGATATTTTCAGCATATATTATCCATTAATGAGACTTTACATCCTATTTTTTCATTTTTATTCAAAAAAATGAGGGCTTTACATTGTGATTTTGATTTTCGTTCCCATATTGGTGCGAACCGAGCTTGCGCCATGAGGGAATAGATGGAACAAGCTTCATTAGAGGCGGGCGCCAAAACCGATTAGGGGATTTACATGTTGAGCGTTGTGATGCTGGCCATTGGCCTGGTCATTCTGGTATTTGCTGGCGATTATTTGGTCCGAGGCGCTGTGTCTTTGGCCGAGCAATTGGGCATTAGTCCGCTGATAATCGGCCTCACTATCGTGGCTTTTGGCACCTCAGCGCCGGAGCTTTTCGTCTCCGTGCAAGCTGCACTTGATGAAGCGCCAGGCATTGCGCTTGGAAATGTGATTGGCTCCAACACCGCAAATATCCTTCTCGTGCTCGGTGCGCCTGCGATCATCGCGCCGCTGGCCATATCATCTCATGGTTTGCGCAGCTCGCTGGCGATTATGATGGCGCTGTCCTTCGGCTTGATCTGGTTCATGTATACCGATCTTCGCATCACCCATATTGAAGGCGCGATATTGTTTGCAGGTATTGCCGGTTATCTCATTTATCAGTTCATCAAAGCTAAACGGATCAGCCGCTCGGTAAAAGGCAAAAAGGCCGAAGAAGAGCAGCTCGAAGATTTCGATGACATGCCAGAATCAACTTCGGATTATAAAAAGATTGCCCTGTTCTTGATCGTCGGCATTATTGGCTTGCCGCTTGGGGCTTATCTTACTGTTGAAGGCGCGGAGGAAATTGCCCGTAGCCTTGATATTTCAGAAGCGATTATCGGTGTAACTGTGGTGGCAATTGGTACATCGCTGCCTGAACTTGTGACATCCGTGATGGCTGCGATCCGCAAATCAGGCGGTGTTGCTTTGGGCAATGTGGTTGGTTCCAACATTTTCAATATCGGGCTTATTCTCGGCACAACTGGGCTCATCCATCCACTCGATGTCGATCCGCATCTGCTTTATTTCGATATTCCGGTGATGATTATCGCGTCCATTGTGTTGATCATCCTTGCGGTGCTGGCCAGACCGCTCGCGACATGGGGTGGCGGCTTAATGCTGGTGGCTTACACCGCTTACATCGCATCGTCCTTCTAGGTTTTATACGCCAGCGCTTTTTTGATGTTCTGTAACGGCAATCTCCGCCATTTGTAAGATCGCCTCACGCGACTTGGCAACTGCGATGAAGCGGGCGTTATGGCAAAAGATTGCGCCTTCCACACCGCTTGCCTCTTCAAGCGTTTGATCAGTGAGACCTGCCCATGCAGCAGGCAAATCGGCACGTTGATCAAAAGTGTTATCGTTGAGTTTGATGCCGTTGATCGTCCAATCATCACCGCGCGGTGCGATCATGAATAGAATATGATCGGCATTGGCTGCATTAAGCGCAGATAGATATGGCATGCCCATTGGTAGTTCTAAAATTGGTGAGGATGCCGCTTTGTTTATCGCATCATTGACGATGGTTTCAGCACGCAACACGGCTGCATGATCATGGATGGTTGCTTCCACGAATGTGGTGCCAATCGCCAGCGCTTTTAAAAACGCCACATCTGTTCCGTTTGGTGTTGTATCATCAAAGACGGGCTTCATCATTTCAAACAAAGTGGGCAGCGTGAGCCCCGATAAAGGCCCTGCAATGGCTGGATCCACCGCACCATTGTCGAGCAGATCAATTGGCAAAACAAATTCTTGATCAAAACCTTCAAAAATCGCTTCGATATCGGCGTCTGGAATATCCAGCGCAGCTAAATATTGACGGCCATAATGCGCCCAGATCAAACCGAAGGAGCTATAGGGCTGACCGTCTTCGCGTAATGGACCAGGACGTTGATGGTGATCAAAGATTTGATTGTCGGCGTTAAAATCCCCACCCACATCATAGATGATCTTTTCTGCGGATGGCATGAGCCAGTCTTTGTCGCGCGTTCTTTTCAGCTCCGCGTTTGGATAAAGCTTGGTGAGAATAACGGATGAAAGAAGTTCATCGGCATGGAAACCGCCAGAATGTGTGATGAGATGGGTGATAGTCATAGATTCTGCCGCTCCAAAGGATTCGATAGCAAATGTTTATCGCGAAGCGCGCACAAAGCCAAGCACGATGGAACATACTATTTACGCAATTAGCTGATCGTTTTAGCCTCAAACTATTGGAATCTTCACCGCTAATTGACTTGCTTTTCCCATTCGCCTTGAGGCATCTTGCGGGAATGAGTGAATCAGATGTGACATTGCCCAAAAAGCCGAAAGAGCTTGATGCAAAATCAATGGCCCAAAAGCTGGATTGGAACGAAAGTCCGCTTCTTCAGGAAGGCTTAAAAGGCACAGAATTGATCACAGCTCTGGTCAAGCATTTGCCGAATTTGCCAGGTGTTTATCGCATGATGAACGGGGCTGGCGATGTGCTTTATGTCGGCAAAGCCAAGAACCTTAAAAAGCGTGTGACGTCTTACGCGCAAGGTCGCGGGCACTCCAATCGCATTCACAAAATGGTAGCGCTAACGGAAAAGATGGAGTTCATCTCCACGCGCACTGAAACAGAATCTTTGCTGCTGGAAGCCAATCTGATTAAGCGGTTGCGTCCGCGCTATAACGTTTTGCTACGCGATGATAAGAGCTTTCCCTATATCATGATGACGGGTGATCATGAAGCGCCGGGCATTTATAAGCATCGCGGCGCGCGTGCTCGTAAAGGTGATTATTTTGGCCCATTTGCGTCAGCTGGCGCGGTGAATAGGACGATCAATTCGCTGCAAAAAGCCTTTCTCCTACGCAATTGCACCGACAGCTATTATGAGGGGCGCACACGCCCATGTTTGCAATTTCAGATCAAACGTTGCGCCGGACCCTGTACGGGCGAAGTCAGCGTTGAAGATTATGCCAAGCTCGTGGGTGAAGCGAAACAATTCCTGTCTGGCAAAAGTGCGCGCGTGAAGAAGCAATTATCTGAAGCTATGCAATCCGCATCCGAAGAGATGGATTTCGAGCAAGCGGCGCTTTACCGAGATCGCTTAGCTGCGTTATCACATGTGCAAAGTCATCAGGGGATCAATCCGCAGACGGTCGAAGATGCCGATGTTTTTGCCATCCATTTCGACGGCGGCATGGCCTGTATTCAGGTCTTTTTCTTCCGCACAGGGCAAAATTGGGGCAACCGTGCGTATTTCCCTAAAGCGGATGCATCACTGACTTCAGCTGAGATTTTGAACGCCTTTATCGGCCAGTTTTACGATGGCAAGCCTTTGCCCAAATTGATTTTGCTATCAGAAGAGATTGCTGATCAGGATTTGCTCGAAGAAGCCTTTACCATCAAAGCTGAGCGCAAAGTGGCTGTGACCGTGCCACAGCGTGGTGAGAAGAAAGAGCTGGTTGATCAGGTTCTTACCAATGCGCGCGAAGCGCATGGTCGCAATTTGGCAGAAACCTCGTCCCAGGCGAAGCTTCTGAGAGGTTTGGCGGAAGCCTTTGATCTGCCGCATCCCCCTCGCCGCGTTGAGGTTTATGATAACTCGCATATTCAAGGTACAGCGGCCGTTGGCGGTATGATTGTTTCTGGCGGTGAAGGATTTGCCAAAGGGCAATATCGCAAGTTCAATATCAAGGACGACACGATCACCCCAGGCGATGACTTTGGCATGATGAAAGAGGTGATGACCCGCCGTTTCTCGCGTCTGGTAAAAGAGCATGGCCTGCCAGAAATGACAATCGCGCAAAAGATCGAAGCTGCAAGATCTGATGATTATGAAGCGCCTGATTTAACCGAAATGCCCGCCTGGCCAGATTTGCTATTAATCGATGGTGGTCAGGGTCAAATGACTGCGGTGCGGCAGATCCTCAAAGATCTCGAAATTGAAGATTATATTGCAGCCGTGGGTGTCGCCAAGGGTGTTGACCGTGAGGCCGGCCGCGAGCAATTTTTTGTCGAAGGTAAAAAGCCATTTAAGCTACCACCGCGCGATCCGGTGCTTTATTTCATCCAACGCATGCGCGATGAGGCGCACAGATTTGCTATTGGCACGCACCGTGCCAAACGTTCAAAAGAATTGATCAAAAATCCGTTGGATGAAATTTCCGGCATTGGCGCAAAACGCAAGAAAGCGTTGCTGCATCACTTTGGAACGGCCAAACAAGTTGCACAGGCAGCGCTCGAAGATTTGGAAAAGGTCGATGGCATCTCAAAAGCAACGGCTGAGATTGTCTTTAATCACTTCCGGGATGGGGCTTAAACCAGTTCCAGCTCTTTACGCAGCTGCATCATGTAGCGCGCGCCAATGTCATCCTGAACATCTGCCTGTTCGAGTGAGTGATTGACAAATTCGAACACTTCATAGCGTTGCGCAGGCGAAAGCTGCGATGTGATATTGGGTGCAATCAGACTGATAGCCTTTGTCGGTGCAACATCCTGTTCAGACGCATAGCTGCCGTAATCAATGGCGTTTTCCAAATGCCCAGCATCGATTGAGAATGGTTTTAACAAATCCCGCACCTGCTTTTCGATCGCAGCATCATATTGATCTTGCTCTTTTAAAATACAAATCGCGATTGTTGCAGCGCCAGCTAAAGGATCATCGATATTGGTAAATGCATTTTCACCACCAGCCTTGCGGGATTTTTTATCAGCAAGTTGGTTCTTCACCTTTTTAGCAGTTTCAAACGTATCCTTGGCCAATTGCTTGGCCATTCGATAACGGTAGTACCAAATACCCAATGTCAAAACCAAAGATACGATTGCAGCGAGAATATGCAAATCTGTTTCCTATCCATCCGACTTAACGTCTCATATTATACAATATAGTAACGCTTACTCCAGCGCACAATATGGAAACAATAACGTTTATTTTGGAAAAACAAACTCAAATATCAGTGAACAAAATAGAGCGATTTTCAGTCTAATTGTTTTCTTCAAATAAATCTTCGACAAAAAGCGACAATAATTGAGTTTTGCCAGTAACGCCGGCTTTTTTATAAATCGCTGCGTTTTGGGCTTTAATGGTGCCTTCGGATGTGTTGCGCATATTGGCAATTTCAGCCGTGCTTGACCCTTTAATCAAAAACATCGCCACATCTTTTTCTGCATTGGACAGGTTCCATTCTGCAAAACGATCATCCAAAACTTCAGCAAATGCGCTGGAAGCACGTTTGAGTGCAAGTTTGGCACGATCTCTTTCTTGTCGAGACCGCTGAAAGAAGCGAAAACTCATTATCAAGCCAATGATCAATGCAAGTGCAGAGACCAGTTCCAACGCCTCATAAATCTGCCAGGGCGGTGGACGAAGGGCAACACCCATCACATTGAGCAGAATTGGTGTCACAAAAAACAAACATCCAACAATTTGTAAGACAACGGCAAAGATTATGAGCCTTCTTTCATTCATGCTCTAATCTCGTTCTTTGGAAAACAACCCATAGAACCGGTCCAATGGGCTTACCTCTTCATCTTCTTCATCAAGAGGTTCTTTATAGTCACGCAATATCGCACCATTATTGGGATTTAGAATGATCTCTCGTTCGTGAGTGTCTGAAACAAATTCCAGCGAAATACGACCGAGCCAAGTGGATTCGCGTTCAACAAGCACAAAACCCTGCCCCTCCATTTGAGCGATAAGTTCTTCTTCATATGTGGCAGCATAGGCAGTCGAACTTAAAAAAAGCAGCAATATAACCAAATATTTTTTCATGAGTTCAACATTCAAATTGGTTGTCGTTCCAAAAGATATACTCTCGGAACGACATTGTTTCTAACTTACTGCGGAACATTCGTCCAGCAGCGTTACGAAAGGCTTAGCCTTGAGATGTCATGTTGTCGCCGCCGCATGCTGCATATTCATCACCATCGTCGTCTTCATCTTCATCTTCAGTTTCGCCGGTGTCTTTGTCTTCACCATCCTTGTCTTCACCATCTTCATCTTCACCTTCGTCTTCGTCTTTATCTTCATCCTCACATTCGTTTTCCTCGCCATCAGCTGAAGCGATTTCGTATGCAAGTCCACCTTTTGGTGCAGCCAATGGATTTTCCTGTGCCATTGCGTCATTAATGATGACATCTTCGACATTTGCTGCACCATTGTCATTATTAGCAATTGCGGTGCCAGCCATAAGAGCTGATACCAATAGAGCGCCTGTTGGGATTGAGATTTTTAAAATATTCATAGTCTTAGTTCCTTCATAATCTGAATAATTAGTTTTCAATTCGGTGGATCAAACGAGAAGGTAATGCGTTACTATTTGCTGCAAGAGCATCTGGGGGTTTTAGGCTATTGCAGACTTAATCCCGCTTGATCCGAGACTGACGATGATGTGTTTTTTGACCAAGCGAAATTTGCAATTGGGTTAAACTTACGGGTTTAACCCTTGGGTTAGGTCCCTATATCAAAAGATGATGGAGGCAATTTCGGTCACGAATTTCTAATTTTTACCGATGTTTGTTTGACCCAAGGTTTTATTTGTCTATAGATGAGCCTTAACTTAAAAGTTACGAGTGCCACATGCCCAAACACATCACATCGCTGCCAAACCTTCTCACTTACGGGCGCATTATTATCGTGCCGCTCATCGTGTTGTGCTTCTTCGTCGAAGGACGTCTTCACGGCTCTGACGCTGCAAGATGGTGGGCATTGGGATTATTTACGATTGCCTCTGTTACAGATTTTTTCGATGGGTATTTAGCGCGTATTTGGAACCAAACTTCTAATATCGGTAAGATGCTGGATCCGATCGCGGATAAACTATTGGTCGCGGCAATTTTGTTATTGGTGGTTGCAGCAGACCGAACAACAGCGGACTGGACTATTTGGGCCGCGATCATCATTTTGTGTCGTGAAATTTTGGTCTCTGGTTTGCGAGAATATCTCGCCGATTTGAAAATCTCGGTGCCGGTGACCTTCCTGGCAAAAATAAAAACGACAGCTCAGATGATCGCGCTTGGTTTTTTACTTGCCGGTCCTGCTGGAGATAAATTTTTGAACAACTTGCTTGGGATCAGCGATAGTCTTTCAACCGATATTGGGATTACATTGCTTTGGCTTGCAGCCATCATTACCATGATCACAGGATATGATTATTTCCGCGCTGGATTAAAACATATCGTCGACGAGTAATTTTTAACAACGGGTGTCATATGATCAAACTGGTATATTTTGCATGGGTTCGCGAGCGGATCGGCAAATCTCAGGAAGAGATGAACCTGCCAGAAAATGTTGTGACCATTGCTGATTTGATCGCCTATCTGCGCACGTTGGACGATGGGTATGAGGCGGCATTTCAAGAACCTCAGGTCATTCGCGCTGCACTTGATAAAACCCATTCTTTGCACGATGCCATCATCGGCGACGCTAAAGAGATCGCGTTTTTCCCGCCTATGACCGGAGGTTAATCAACGTGCCAAACCAGGATCATAACAACTTGGCTATTCGGGTTCAGATTCAGGCGGAAGACTTTGATTTAGAATCAGAAATCAACCACTTAAAGCAATTTGGCGACATTGGTGGCGTCGCAAGTTTTACAGGTCTTTGCCGCGATGAAGGCGGGCAATTATCAGCGCTTGAACTTGAACATTATCCTGGCATGGCCGAGGCGCAAATCTTAGAAATCTGTCATGAGGCTTTCAAGAAATTTGACCTGATTGGCATAACGGCCATTCACCGATTTGGCAAAATTGCACCAGGGGAAAACATTGTCCTTGTTGTTGCTGCAAGCACGCATCGTCAGGCCGCGTTTGACGGTGCGAACTTTGTCATGGATTTTTTAAAAACCGACGCGCCTTTTTGGAAAAAGGAACATCTAAAGGATGGTTCAAGCGGTGAATGGGTGGATGCAAAAGACAAGGATGATGCCGCCAAAGATAAGTGGCGGTAGATGTAGGATCAGAGGTCAATATGGACGCAGAATTCTGGCTAGATAAATGGCAGCACAATCAGATCGGCTTCCATAAGTCAGAAGCCAATCCCCTACTGATCAAACATATCGATGCTTTGGCCCTCGATAAAGGCGATCGAATTTTTCTCCCTCTTTGTGGCAAGACACTTGATATCGGTTGGTTGATGAAACAAGGGTTTCGTGTCATTGGAGCCGAGTTAAGTGAGCTCGCCATTCAGCAATTATTTGCCGAGCTAGACCTTGTGCCAGTGATCACTGCAATCGGTGATATCAATCATTATCGTGCAGACAATATTGATATTTTTGTTGGCGATATCTTTGACGTGACACAGGATATGATCAGTCAAGTTGACGCCATCTTTGATCGGGCTGCGCTGGTCGCATTGCCACCGGATATGCGAAAAACCTATACCAAGCACCTTATTGAGATCACATCCTCTGCACCGCAACTCCTGCTAACATTTGAATATGGCGTAACTGATGTCGCCGGCCCGCCGCACTCTATTTCTCAAGATGAAGTCGTTGCTCATTATGGCAATCACTATCATTTAAAAACATTAGAACTCTTCGATATCGGGGGTGGTTTTAGAGGCGCATCAAAAGCAATTGAACATGTTTGGCAGCTCACACCACTTTATGAGAAATGAGTATTGTTCATAACGATTATCAATCGGTATATTGGCACAGTCATTTATAAAGTGGCCAGATTACGTAAAACTACTGGCCAGTTTTGTTATTTCGCACTTAAGTCCAAATTTTTGTAAAAAATGAACTGGACAGGGTTTAATATTTGGTCTTCAAAAAGCCCTACATTTTGCGCGAGGGTTATTCCCATTGGCGTAACACAACTTGGAGATATCAATATGCCTGCTCTTTTGCCTAATATAGACCCAAATGGTTTGCTTGAATTTTCAGTGGTTTTCACAGATCGCTCTCTCAATTCAATGTCGAAAAAATTCCAAGGCGTGATGAATGATATTTCAGCGACTATGAAAGGCGTTTACAACGCTGATGGCGTGGTGCTTGTACCTGGTGGCGGTACATTTGGCATGGAAGCAGTCGCGCGCCAATTTGCGACTGATAAAGATGTTATGGTCGTGCGTAATGGCTGGTTTAGTTTCCGTTGGACACAGATTTTTGAGGCGGGAAATATCCCAAACAACGCCAAAGTCATGATGGCGCGTCAGAGCCAAGACAATGATCAGGCACAGTTCTCGCCCTATCCAATTGACGAACTCGTCGCTGAAATCAAAGACGCTAAACCCGATGTTGTATTCGCTCCGCATGTGGAAACATCTGCAGGTTTGATCTTACCTGATAATTATATCGCGCAAGTAGGCGAAGCCGTGCACTCATATGGCGGTCTATTTGTGCTTGATTGCATTGCATCGGGTACCATCTGGGTTGATATGAAAGCATGTAACGTTGATGTATTGATCTCAGCACCGCAGAAAGGTTGGTCTGCATCCCCTGCTGCGGGTATTGTCATGCTATCTGAACATGCCAAAACAGTAATGGCGGATACGCAGAGCTCAAGCTTTGCTTGTGATCTTAAAAAATGGTCTGAGATTATGGCGGCTTACGAAAATGGTGGTCATGCCTATCATGCGACCATGCCCACTGATGCGCTTGTGACCTTTCACAAAACCATGAAAGAAGTTGAAGCTTATGGCTTTGACAAAGTGAAGGCTGACCAATGGGAGCTTGGCAATAAAGTGCGCGAGCTCTTGAAAACAAATGGCTTTAAAAGCGTTGCTGCCGATGGGTTCGGAGCCCCCGGGGTTGTTGTGAGCTTTACCAAAGATGCAGACATGAAAAACGGCAAGAAATTCATGAACCAAGGCTTGCAAATTGCAGCTGGTGTTCCGTTAAAATGCGATGAGCCTGCTGATTTTGGCTCCTTCCGCATTGGTCTCTTTGGCCTTGATAAATTGCAGAATATCGACCGTACCGTGAACTATCTCGCTGAAGCGATTGAAAATTTGTAATCCAGTTTTAGTATTAAAAAGAACCCGAAGCGGAATCAGCTCCGGGTCTATTTATCTGAATTATTTACATTTTTCAGATCAATAAATATTGGGCACGCAATCGCGAATTAGCTAGGCGCTTTGTGCGCGCGTGCGCCCGGGGAACCATTTTTCAATCTTTTTGACCATCATGTCCGGCGAGATGGGTTTGGAAATATAATCATCCATTCCAGCATCGAGGCATTTTTCCAAATCACCTTTTACGGCATGCGCAGTCACCGCAATAATGGGCGTGTGTAAATCAGTACCCTCTTCGATCTTGCGAATTTCCTGAGTGGCCTCATGGCCGTTCATAACCGGCATGGACACATCCATTAATATCAAGGATGGAGATAACTCTTTATAAAGGGCCAAGCCTTCTTCACCATTATTGGCAATCTTGAAGCTGTAATTCGTGTCATTGAGCATTTGCGTGAAGACAATTTGGTTCACTTCGTTGTCTTCGCAAACAAGGATATCGATTTCGCCGGAATTGACTGACGCTTTTGATACCTCACCTGAAGAATCGCTCGCTGGCGCATCTCGTCCGGATGCTTTCGTGGTCTCGACAAACGCGCCCGATGCAGGTGCCAAAGACAAACCTTTTTCACTGGCTGCATCTTGCAATGTGTGAACAATCGTCTCCAATAACAGCGATGAGCGCGTTGGTTTTGTCAAATGGGCTTGAATGCCTAGATTTGTAAATGCCGTTCCGTTTTCAGCCTGATCAACTGAGGTCAACATTATGATCGGTGTTGTGCAGTTAAACTGTTCAGAACGCAAAGCTTTTACGACCTTTGCACCGCTCATTTCCGGCATTTGATAATCCAGAATAATACCATCAATGGTCAGGTTTTGTGCCTGTGCTGCTTGAACAAATGCCAAGGCTTCAGCACCTGAATTCACCGCAGCATTATCAAAACCCCAGGCGTCCATCTGCTCTTTAAGGATGGCTCTGTTTACTTCGTTGTCATCAACAATCAATATGCGTGACCCTGAAACGTCACATTGCAGACGTTTTGGTTTGTCCTCAAACGAACGCTCAAGTTCAATTTCAAACCAGAATTTTGTCCCGACACCCAATTCGCTTTCAACACCAATTCGGCCAGACATGAGTTTTACCAGTGACGCGGCGATGGATAGACCAAGCCCTGTTCCTTCATGTCGACGGGAAGATGATGCATCCACCTGACTGAATTTATCAAAAACTTTGGAAAGATCTTCTTCTGGAATACCAATGCCAGTATCTTCAATTTCAAAGCGAATGATTTGTGTCTTCCCCTCACCTGAATTTTTCTCGCCGTCCGCAGAAACCGGGAACACATTGACGTAGACATGGCCTTTTTCGGTGAATTTGAGCGCATTGCCCATCATATTGGTAATGATTTGACGCACGCGACCCACATCACCCAAATGCGTGGTGCCCATGGATGGATCGATCCGCACCATAAATTCAAGATCTTTTTCCGCTGCCTTGGAAGAGACAAGCGTTGCCACATCCTCAACCGCCTCGGTGAGATTGAACGGCGCACTATCAAGTGTCATACGCCCTGCACCGATTTTTGAGAAATCGAGGATATCATTGATGATGGTCAGCAATGATGCACCTGATTTGACAATCACATCGGTAAACATCTTTTGCTTGGAATCAAGTTCGGTCTTAGACAACAGCTCCGCCATGCCCATCACACCGTTCATAGGTGTTCTAATCTCGTGGCTCATATTGGCCAAGAATTCAGATTTAGCTCTTTCTGCTTCTTCAGCTTTTTCCAGCGCCTGAGAGATCTCAGTGATATCAGTATAAGTTGCAACAGCACCGATTTCTGTTCGTGGATTTACATTGGTATGAACCATGCGGCCCGACGGCATAAGGCGTTCGGTTTGGTAAGCTTCACCTGACTTCACTTTGTGGATGAATTCATCGGCAACTTGTTCTGGCGTGCGGCTCTCACCATAGTCACCGCGCTCACCCGAATATATGATCATATCGCGCATTGACGCGCCAACTTTCACATATTCTTCCGGCAGTTCCAATATTTCAGCAAGCTGATCATTTGAAAATACGATCTGCTCCTCATCGACGATCAACAGACCTTGCGCCATTGAACTCGCGGCTTCATCCATCATCGCATAGAGGTCTTGCGCCCTATTTTTTGCTTCTGCTAACTCATCCTGACGTTTCTGATCTGCTGTAATATCTGTAAAGGTGACGATTTCGCCACCATCTGCACGATGAACACCGTCGGCACGGACCATCCGCCCACCAGGTGTTGTCGTTTCAAGCGAAAAATCATCACCGACATTTACCTTGTCGATAAATTCATCGATGCTTGTTTCCAGATCCTGATATTCGCCAAAATCACCGCGTTCAAACAAAAACCGCAGATAGCCTCTGTAAGAATTACCAGTTGCGAGTATAGATTGCTCAACCTCAAGAAACTCGTTAGCGCGTTGATTACAAAACAAAATTGTCTCACAATCATGCACGATAATACCTTGCGCCATGGATTGAGCTGCATCTTCAAGCATAACCGCCAGCTGCTTGGATTCATTGCGCATCGTCTCAATCTGCGATTGATATGATTCGCTGTCAGTTACATCGGTAAAAGTTACGATCTGACCGCCTGACGGCCGAGGTATCACATCTGAACGAATGATGTTGCCGCTTGGCATTTCAGCAGCTGAGGTTGTGAAACCGCGTCTGCCATCAAGCGTTGCAAATTCTTTGAGACTTTTTTCAATGTCAACATCTTCGCCAAAATCACCACGTTCCATACGGTAAACAAGGTGATCGCGCCAAGGTCTGTCCGGCTGAAGCAATTCACCTGGGATTTCCAACAGCTCATAGGCGCGGCAATTTGCGAATAAAATTGTCTTAGTATCATGGACTAAAATGCCCTGTGCCATGATCTCTGTCGTGTCTTCTAAGAGGGCAGCGACTTTGCGAAGACGTTCTAAATCTTCCGACTGATCATGGGTATCTTCGATCCACAAATCATCCAAATCTGATCGTGACTGATCAGCCTGATTGTAGCTATCAGTCGACATATCACCGGTGGATGTGCGATCGTTGGTCATAATTCTAGTATAACGAGTTTCAAAATTATACTTTCACTAGAACAAATTATAGTAAACGAAAGATTAGCAAAGCACTCGATATCATGCTTAGTAAGCCGACTATGACGAATATATTCGGTTGGTATTTTATCCATAATTACAGACAAAAAAACCGCCACTTGTAGCCAAGTAGCGGTCTTTTGTAATCAGTATTGAAGCTGGCAATTAGCCAACGAGTTCTGTTTCTGAGAACCAGTATGCAATCTCACGTGCAGCTGTTTCAGGCGCATCAGAACCATGCACTGAGTTTTCGCCCAATGAAAGTGCGAAATCTTTACGGATTGTGCCTTCATCAGCATCTGCTGGGTTTGTAGCACCCATGATTTCGCGGTTGGCCAAAACAGCGTTTTCTTTTTCAAGAACCTGAACGATTGTTGGGCCTGATGACATGAACTCAGTCAATTCGCCGAAGAATGGACGTTCTTTGTGCTCAGCGTAAAAACCTTCAGCTTCGCGTAGGCTCATCCATACGCGCTTTGAAGCCACGATGCGGAAACCTGCATCTTCAAAACGTTTTGTAATTTCGCCAGTTAGGTTACGCTTTGTTGCGTCCGGCTTGATCATCGAAAAAGTGCGTTCGATCGCCATGGTAATATCCTTCAATTGGGAGTGTGATAAAACTTTTGCAATTGAGCATAACTTTTGCTCACTTGTTCGGCGGCTACATACCGCGCAAAGTTAAGTTTCACAAGGCCTTTTGCCAGATTAGATGCACATCTGATGCTAATTATCGCATGCAGCGCTGACAGTTCGACCTAAACCACCGTGCAAATCGAGAATTTTGTTAAACCAAACCATCACTTCATCATCTTCAGGCAAGAACTGCGTGGCTGAACAAATGCGCGACCATTGCATGGCGCCAAAGACGATATAATCGGCAAATAACGGGCTTTCACCCCCGATAAACGGTTGCGATTTTAACATGTGTCGAAGTGGTTTTACCAATTCAGGAAAGCCCTCGACAACTTTGTCCTTGCCTTCGGACACATGGGCCAGTGATTTTTTGAACATTTTTTCACGGCTTTCAATGAAATAGTCTTTGTCAGCACCATCCAGCATTTCGCTGATTTCTTCTACGGCTAACACCGCAAATTTCGGATGCAAAGTCATTTGTGACCAGCTCTCGATAAATTTGGCATGGGCAATGCCGCCAGGTCCGCCAAACAGACTTGGCTTATCGGGGTAAGTTTCTTCAAGATAAAGCGCGATGCGAAAGCTATCATTTATCACATTATCGCCATCACGCAGCACTGGAATGATTTTACCAAGCTCGTTTTCGATCTTTGGCACATCCAAAAAACCTTGCGGAATAGTCTCAAACGCAAGCCCTTTATGGGCCAAGGCCATTTTAACCTTCCAGCAATGGGGGCTAAATGGGCGTGATTGATCACTGCCAACAAGATCATAAAGCTGAATGGTCATAATTTACCTCTGAAGTCATTTCGTTATAATGAAGCCGTATTTTTAAGCAGTTTCAATCAGGGTCACAATGGCAAATTATATCAAACATCTCATATTATCGCTTATTGTCAGCAACTTGGTTATCGCAAATAGCTATGCACTTGACCCGAATGCGATGACCGAACGTGAAGAATATATCGCAGGCAATGCCTATCACGTATTGATGCACGAAATGGGACATTTGGTCATTGATCAATTGCGATTGGCAATTTTGGGTCAGGAAGAAGATGCCGCTGACAATTTTGCAACGATCGCGCTGATTGATGAGGACACAGAATTTGCCGATAACGCACTTGCTAATACAGCGCATTTTTGGTTCGTATTATCCGATAGCCAGAGCTCTGATGCGTCAACCTATTTTGCCGAACATGATTTAGATATTCAACGCGCCTATCGGATCGTCTGTCATTTGGTGGGTGTTGATGCTGAAGCATTTGATTATTTGGCAAAAGCCGCTGAGTTGGCGGAAGATAATTATGATACCTGTGGGGCAAATTTTGAACAAACGGCGGATAGTTGGTTTTCAACACTAGACGCGCATAAACCAGAGCCGGGTTTTGAAAACCAGGTTGAACTGATTTATCAAGAACCAGAACCACAATTTGAAACGGCTTTATCTATTTTGCGCGAAAGTCTGATCGTGGAAGACGCGATAGCTTTTATCAATACCTATGTGGCACTGCCGAATGTAATCACCTTTCGTGCCGCATCTTGCGGCGAAGCCAATGCGTTTTACGATAGTTCCGATATATCCATCACGATGTGCTACGAGTTGATCAATTTATACGCCGAGATTTTCGACGAGACCTAATTATCACTTGCAATTCATCCAACGCCCGCTACAACCCCGTTCATGCTTACGATATCTGATCTTTCTGCGCGTATTGCCGGGCGCCTTCTCATTGACCATGCCAGCGTTACCCTGCCAACGGGGATGAAGGCCGGTATTGTTGGCCGCAATGGTGCCGGCAAATCTACTCTGTTTCGGGTGATTACCGGTGATCTGGGCGCGGAAACAGGCAATATTTCTCTGCCGCGCAATTGCCGAATTGGTCAGGTGGCACAGGAAGCGCCATCTACCGAAGATGCGTTGATTGATATAGTTCTTGCCGCTGATCAAGAACGCACAGAATTAATGGCAGAAGCGGAAACGGCAACCGATCCTAATCGTATTGCTGACATTCAGATGCGCCTTGTTGATATTGATGCACATTCAGCGGAATCGCGTGCGGCATCGATTTTGGCTGGATTGGGTTTTGACACGGATGCACAAAAGCGGCCAGCTTCAAGTTTTTCTGGCGGTTGGCGTATGCGCGTGGCACTCGCTGCGATCTTGTTTTCACAACCAGATCTATTGCTTTTGGATGAGCCGACAAACTATCTCGATCTTGAAGGTACTTTGTGGCTTGAAGCATATATTCGCGCCTATCCTTACACCGCAATTATCATCAGCCACGACCGTGACCTTTTAAATAATGCCTGCAATTCCATCATCCATTTGGATCAGAAAAAACTGACGCTTTATAAGGGCAATTATGATCAATTTGCCCGCCAGAAAGCTGAGCAAGATGTCTTGCAGGAAAAAGCACGTGTAAAAAATGAAGCAGCGCGCAAACATTTGCAGAGTTTTGTCGATCGCTTCAAAGCCAAAGCCAGTAAAGCCAAACAGGCACAATCTCGCGTTAAAGCGCTTGAGAAAATGGGTACTGTTTCAGCTGTGGTTCATGAAAATGTGTCCGAATTTCATTTTCCAGATCCTGAAAAAGCGGTGAGTTCGCCGATCATCAAACTGGAAAACGCGTCTTGTGGATATGAAACTGGTAAGCCGATCTTGAAAAATATTGATCTACGGATTGATCATGATGACCGCATTGCGCTTCTGGGTATGAACGGCAATGGCAAATCAACATTTGCCAAACTCATTTCGGACCGATTGCAAAATCAAACTGGCGAACTTGTCCGCGTCGCCAAGCTTAATATTGGTTTTTTTGCCCAGCACCAATTGGATGATCTGCATGCCGGCGAAACCCCTTTTGAGCATGTGCGGGCCATTATGCCAGATGCACCTGAAGCAAAAGTTCGGGCGCGGGTTGCACAGATGGGTCTGTCATCTGAGAAAATGGATACCAAGGTCGAACAACTGTCTGGTGGCGAAAAAGCACGTCTTTTGATGGGGTTAGCTACATTTGATGGCCCTCACCTTTTGATATTGGATGAGCCGACCAACCACCTTGATATTGATAGCCGCGCAAGTCTGATCCGCGCGCTAACTGAATTTCAAGGTGCAGTTATTCTTATTAGTCACGACAGATATTTGATCGAAGCCACCGTTGACCGTTTATGGATTGTCAATGACGGCACCGTGAAATCCTATGACGGGGATATGGATGAATATCGTGATCTGGTTGTCGGCGGCAAGACTAAGGCCAAAAAGCTAGATGACGAAGCACCCAAAAAACTGTCTAAAGCTGATCAACGAAAGCAGGCAGCGCAGGCTAGGGAAAAGTTTAAGCCTCTGAAACGCAAGGTGACTGAGATCGAGAACAAGATCGAAAAAGTCGAGGTGAAAATCGCAGCCATTGACGAACAATTGGCCGATCCTGAGATCTATGAAAAAGAGCCCGATAAAGTGACCGATATCACCAAAGCTCGCGGTGAACTCTTAGCTCAAATTGAAATTCTTGAAGAGGAATGGACCGAGCGATCTGAGGAATATGAAGCGGCTATTGCCGCGATTTAAACTTTACGCTCTCTATTGCAAAAAAGCCCACGCGGATTTCACGCGGGGCTTTTTCGTGTTGGTTAGAAACAAACTTAAAAAATAACCAACAGGGTGTAACTGATTTTCTATTCAGTTGGTATTTGGCTTGAAGTTTGTTGTCTTTAAGAGGTTTTAATCAGTTTTGGTCTTTGATCTTGGATCATTGGGGATTATTCGAACAAAGAGCCCGGCAGGAATATCGCGTTGCGGTGTATGGGGTGACCGTTTAAGGGATTAACGGTTGGGGGATAATCGCGATATCCGAGCTGCGGGCTCTTAGGTTCAATCATATGCATCTTTGAAGGTGGCATTTGGGAGGATCATGCCACCTTTAAGATGAAGCTTTACTGATTATCCAAGTGTGCGGAATTCAGTTGGTGACAATTTGCCGTTGCCGTTTGCATCAGCTG
>JAHDFS010000210.1 GCA_020628035.1 Rhizobiaceae bacterium | reverse complement strand
ATCACACCTGCAGGATCCGCAACATCAACAATGGGCGTCTTTTCCATCTCAAATGTTGAAAGATAATAAAGCAACCAACTTTGCATCTCATGATGTTGCATCGTTTGTGCAATGTGGTCCACACGGCGTAAGCCTGCAGGCTGTGCCTTTGACACACCCTCGGCGCGTTCAAATTCGATATCCCAAACATGATGTAAATTTGATTTTTCATCAATGAAATGAACAACATTCCCGCCAATTCCATTGATCGCTGGAATATCAAGCTCATTATCACCCAGAATTTGTGAAAACTTGGGCGCACCCAGCGATGTCGCCCGTTTCACCGTGCCTTCAGCGTCTTTCACACGCAGGCCCATATCGCAGACAATTGGACCGTATTTTTGAAATGCTTTTCCTGCAAACCCAACAGGGTCTGAATTGACGACTATATTGATCGCACCCTGTCGCCAAAGCTCAACAGCTTTTGTTTTATGCACACGCTCTTTGCGAAATCGAAGAGAGGTCAGTAAATTGGTGATCTCGATCTGGCTATCATCATCAACTGCGAACTCAATAAACTCAATGCCTGAGGCATATACACGGTCGGTTAATAGAGGCAGATCAAAATTTGCATTTGGTGTGGATTGGCGAACCTCATCTAATACATTGACCAAAGCGCGATAAGCGTCAGTAGCCGCAAGGGAACTCATCGACAAATCCGAGTGCTGTCCAGTGCCACCAATTGACCAAACACCTTGATAACCTCGGTTCACCAGCAGTCTGATCAAACCAGCGATATTCAAATGGCCTTGACCAGGAAGCATGCCTTTCATCATTGGTGAAAATGGGGTGTGATACTTGTTGCGGTGAAGATCGAACAAGCTCACCTGAAACACATATTTGCCATCAATATCTCTATATTTTGCAGGTCTGGACCCGTCTCCCATCAACAACATCGAATCAAGACATAAACCTAGATGAGGATCGTCGATCTGCCTGATGAATTGCTGTGCTTTGAGTACGCATTTAATAGTGGAGGCCCAAGGCAGCGCTTGATAGGCAATCCTTATGTTTTTCTGTGAGGCAACATCTGCAAGTTCTTTTAGATCTTCAAGCAAAACATCTTCATCATCTAAAGCGTTTGGATTTGAACTTGCCCGCACTTGCAACTGCGCAATGCCTAATTGATTAAGCAGGTCTAATTTTTGATTCAGCTGGGAAAATGCACGATCTCGTTCCTCGCCTTGCTTTCCTTCAAAAGCTTCCACAGAATCAAGAGCGCGCAAAACCAAACCTCGGTTCTTGGCCAAATCAACGACATCCTGAGCCGTTCCGCTAAATCCTGTGAAGTCCTTCTCAAAAAGATCGACGTGTTGGAAGCCAGCTTGTGCAATTTTATCGAACTTATTGGGTAAACTGCCCGACACCATCGCTGTCGAGATCACTATACTCATCCTTGATACCCAAACACTCTTGGCAACCAGAGAACAAGATCAGGCACCATTAACATGGTGAGCAGCGCAATCAATAAGACGGCAAGAAACGCCCAAATTTCTTTGATGATCTCGCGCAATGGAATATCTGAAACCGCATTAATGACAAAGAGCAGAATGCCATAGGGTGGCGTGATCAGACCAATCATTGAATTGACCACGACAAGCACACCAAAGTGGACAAGATCAATGCCGAGCGCCTGGCAAGTGGGAATAAAGAGCGGCACGATGACTAGGATAATTGTCGTCGCATCTAAAATGCAGCCCAGTAATAAGATCAGCAAATTAACAAGCAGAAGAAACACAATCGGTGACATTTCTGAACCCGCAAGAAGCGCAGAAATTGACTGTGGAATTTGCTCAGAAATTACGATGAAGTTCAGAATAAAGGCACCGCCGATTACCACGCCGACAGATGCTGATGATCGCGCACTTTCGACAAAGACGCGGTAGAGCCCCTGAACAGATATGGCACGATAGAATAATGCCGCAAGTAGCAGAGCATAAAACGCCGCGACAGCTGCCGCCTCTGTTGGTGTCGTCACACCACCATAAATTCCATAAAGCAAGATGGCGGGCATGAGCAAAGCTGGAAACGCATTTGCTGTTTTACGAGGCAGTTCGCGCAAAGGGATTGGCGCTTCAATTGCAAAACCGCGTTTGCTCGCCAGATAATAGTTCATTGCCATAAGCACCACGCCCATCAGTAAGCCCGGCAAGATACCTGCAAGGAACAATGAGCCAATGGATGCTTTTGAAACAAGCGCATATAAAACCATTGGAATAGATGGGGGTATGATCGGGCCAATTGTTGCAGAAGCCGCTGTGATCGCGGCGGCATATCCGCGACTATAACGCCCGTCTTTCGTCATCATCTCAATGATGATTTTGCCAATACCCGCAGCATCAGCAACCGCAGAACCAGACATGCCAGAAAAGATAAGCGAAGCCACGACATTCACATGCCCTAGACCACCTTTAAAACGTCCAACCGCCGCAACACAAAAATTTAGCAATCTATCCGTAATCGAACCTGCATTCATAATATTGGCGGCAACAATGAATAAAGGGACAGCAAGAAGAATGGTGCTTTTATAAAAACCCTGCAGGATTTTCTCGCCTGCGAGCGCGACGTCCAAACCTGCAACACCAAGATAAACCACCGACGAAAGAAGAATGGAATATCCGATTGGCGTTCCAATACCGGCCAGAAGGAATAGCGTTAAAAGGCAGGATAGTAACTCAATGCTCATGATGCATCTCCCTTCTCGCTTTCAGCCGCTTTGGCTGCATCCACGGTTAATTCCAATTCTGTTTTCGGGGGACCATTTTTAATCACATCGAAGAACTGCCAGGCATAACGCCCGACCACGGCAAGCATGAAAACAGCATAGATGGAAAAGATATCCCGCAGCGGGATCTTCGCGCCAGTAAATGGATTTCGAACCGTCGACGTTTTGCGGATTTTCATCCAATCGA
>JAHDFS010000064.1 GCA_020628035.1 Rhizobiaceae bacterium | reverse complement strand
GGTCGAGTTCCAAGATCCAACCTGTCACATTATCAAGGAAGTAACGATCGTGGGTGATCATCAACACAGAGCCAGGATATTCGCGCAAGTGCTTTTCAAGCCACGCAATGGTCTCAGCGTCCAAGTGGTTGGTTGGCTCATCGAGAAGAAGCAGATCAGGTTGGCTGAGCAAAAGCTGACACAGCGCAACACGGCGAATTTCACCACCGGACAAGTTTTCAACCGAACTGTCACCAGGCGGGCAACGCAGGGCTTCCATCGCCATTTCAACTTGGCTATCGAGATCCCAAAGATTTTGGCTATCGATGATGTCCTGTAGCTTTGCGCCTTCATCTGCAGTTTCATCGGAATAGTTCATCATCAATTCGTTATAGCGATCAAGGATAGCTTTCTTATCAGCCACACCTTCCATCACATTTTCAAAAACGGTTTTGCTTTCATCAAGCTTTGGTTCTTGTGGCAGATATCCGCGTGTCGCACCTTCAGCCAACCATGCTTCACCGGTAAACTCATTATCCAAACCAGCCATGACACGTAAGACTGTTGACTTACCTGCACCGTTTGGACCCAAGATACCGATCTTCGCATCTGGGTAGAATGAAAGGTGGATATTCTCCAACACCTTTTTAGAACCATAGGACTTATTGAGCCCTGACATGTGATAAATAAACTGACGCGCCATATAAACTGCCCTGTTTGAATGAAATCTTTTCCGCACATGTAAGAGATTTGTGCGCTTCGAGCAATGAATGATTTTTATTCAGCGAGCTTTGACTTGAATATTCCACTAAAACTCGCCAGATAGATCGAAACTTAGGATAAGCGAGATCGTTAATGGCTAAAATACGCGAACAAAACCTGACCTCAACCACGGGCGCTCAGCTTCACATTCGCGCTTGCACCACCAAAAAGACGCCCAAAGCGGTCATTCAGATCAATCACGGATTGACTGAACATTCCGGCCGCTATGAGCACTTTATGAAGTTTTTGGCCAAACATGGCTATCATTCTTTTGCGCATGATCACCGAGGACATGGTTTAACGAAGGCAGAAAATCTGCCATCTGGGCAATTTTCAAAACGAGATGGCGGGCGAAAAGTCATCAAAGATGTTCGCTTTATTCACCAAATGATCCGAACAGAGCACCCAGATCTTCCCATTATTTGTTTTGGCCATTCTATGGGCGGGCAGATCGCCGCAAACTATGTCTTGCAAAATCCGAATTCCGCACAAGGTCTTGCGGTCTGGAACACCAATTTCAAAATCAGCCAATATGCAAGCTTTGCCAAAATGGCTTTGTTTCTTGAAGCCTTTTTCAAAGGCTCTGACGTGCCAAGCTTACTCATGTCGAAAATGACATTTGAAGCCTGGTCGAAATCGATCAAAAATTCCAAATCTGGTTATGATTGGCTCACCCATGATGATGAGATGATCGACAAAATCGCCAATGATGAATTGGGTGGCTGGCCACCGAGCATTGAAATGTGGCGCGCGATATTGGATTTCATCTTAAAAGGTGCCAATCCCAACGCGATTAAAGCCTTGGATAAGGCGTTCCCTATTCAACTCGTTGGTGGCGAACAAGATCCTGCAACAGAATTTGCCAAAGGCGTTGATTGGTATGGGCAATTGCTTGACGATTGCGGCATGACAAATGTGCAAGTGATCAAATATCCAGACTGCCGCCATGAAACGCTGAATGAGTTAAACCGCGATGTCGCGATGAGTGATTTTGTGGATTGGGCCGATAAGCTGGTCAATAATCTTTAAGTTTTGAAATCAACTCTTGGCAAAGTGACATTGATTTTGCTACCACGCATATAGATTGCATCAAAACCTGCGGAGCGCTGTAAATGCTGGAAGGCCTGTTTACACTCGATAATCTTACAACTTTTCTCATTCTAACGGCGCTTGAAACCGTTTTGGGTTTTGACAACCTGCTCTACATCACACTGGAAGCAAAGAAGGTTGACCCGGCTCGAGAGCGCGTTTTGCGTCGCTGGGGCATTATTCTCGCAATTGTCTTGCGGATCGTGCTGCTCTTTGTTGTGTTACAGCTCATCAGCGCCTTCCAGGATCCAATTTTCGATATCGCGCTGCCGTTCTTCTCTGCATCGGTAAGTGGCCACGCGTTGATCGTGCTCGCTGGTGGCTTGTTCCTCATGTACACAGCGATGAAAGAAATTTACCATATGATCGGCGTGCCAAATCTTGAAAATGAAGGCACACGCGCGGTTCGCAAATCTTTTGCCTCAGCCCTCTTCTGGATCGTTGTCATGAATGCTGTATTCTCTTTCGACACTGTTCTGTCTGCGGTTGCACTAACTGACAACTTTATTGTTATGACCTCTGCGATTGTTATTTCCGGTATCTTGATGGTGGTTATGGCCGAAACTGTGGCGAAATTCCTTGAGAAAAACCGCATGTACGAAGTGCTGGGTCTGTTTGTGCTCCTGATCGTTGGTATCGTTCTGATTGCCGAAGGTGGCCATATTGCCCATCTTAACTTCTTCGGCTTCCCAATTGAGCCAATGTCAAAAGCAACATTCTACTTCGTGCTCTTTGCACTGGTTGCTGTGGAAGTTGTTCAAAGCCGCTACCAAAAGAAATTGCTTGCCGAAAAAGAGCGCGAGCAAACCGGTACAAACTTTTAAAGTTTAGCGGACGAACAGGCTTAATCTAGATATCAATATCAAGCTGTATGGCGAGCATATCGCCATGCCCTATTTTCGCTTTCTTGCGAATATCAGCTTTGATCGGCAGAAAGTAACAGCCTGATTTACTGTCGGGGAACAAGGATGTTTTCCAGACCTCTTCACCCAAAGTCACCTTCACACGGATCGAGCCAAAGCCAGGCGTTTTAGATTGCACAAAAGCTTTGATGTGCTCGGAATAATCCTTTGGCACAGTGACAAAATGCCAACTGTCGCCTGTTACGCGCCACAACTCGCCTTCAAATTCATAATTAAGATCTGACATAACCGCTCTTTTTGTCTCGCTCCTGCGCATATTTTACAAAATCCTGATAGGTCTTTCCCGCTTCATGCGGAAAGTTCTCATAAACCAGATCGCAGGACACAATCTGATCAATGCGAAATGATCGAAACGCAACCCGCTTTTCGCACCAAGCCGATACCGTCCATACCCGCCCCCAATATTCCAAACCCAAGGGCCAGATAATGCGTGATGACACATTGTCCGACTTATCACGATAGTCCAGCGTCAGTTTTTCACGTTTATCAATCGCATTGCGAACAATCCCAAGCCATTGCTTGGTATCCTCTTCGTTCCAGACGCGAATATTGGCTGCAGAATTGACCCGCACATAAGTTCGTTCACCGGGCAGCGCGTCGGCGATTTTGATCGCCGCCTCTTCAGCCGCTTGCGCCAATTCATGATCAGCCACCGCTTTCACAAGATCAGCCCCCATTTGCAAAGCTTTCAATTCCAAAGGAAGAAAGTGCAAAGGGGGGATCTCAATCGGCTGACTAATTAGATAACCAACACCGCGTTCGCCTTCAATGGGAACACCCGAGGCCATCAAACCAGCAATGTCGCGATAGATCGTTCGTTGAGACACGCCCAACTCGCCCGCAATAAATTCAGCCGTGCGCAGTCTCTGACCGCGCAACAACTGTATAATTTCAAAAAGGCGATCGACCTTGCGCAATAGGCTCTCCTAGCAGGACGCTTTCACATCCAAATGCTGCATTTTAAGTGACTTTTGATCGATCACTGCCAAAAGCGCATGGTTACGTTCATCGGCCATGAAGTTGGCAGATGCAGCTTCAGCTGACGCCATATCGTCCCATTCAACGATATCCATCCATTTGCCATTATCATTGGCAACCACAGTGCGTTTAATAAAACCAGACTGATCTTCAGCAAAGGCCAAGGATTGCTTATTTGCCTCAACTGCCTGCTCGACAGTTACATCTGAATTCAACTCGTAGCTGACAACTTCAAAAATTTTACTCATCATTATCTCCTGAATGTTTCATCCGTTATTGGAATAATGATGGATATATATTACCCCTACTGACACCTTTTGTCAGTAGGGAATTTAAACTCTAATTTTTTCCAAACTAAGACGTTAAATCTTCCGCCAACATCAATGCATTATTATCCGGATCAAAAAATGTCGCGGTTTTCACCATGCCTTCAACCACCATGGTGTCACCATCGAATTTAACGCCTGCGCCTTCCAACGCACTTCGTGCTGTGTCCATATCGTCCACGCCAAAGACCGGCACAGAATTACCTGGATTTGGCTCGCCCTGCTCTCCTAAACCCAATGTGACCCCTTCGGTCATGGTCTTCATCTCGCTCCAACCCACCTCGTCGGCGTGATATAATGGCTCAAACCCGAGCTTTTCTTCATACCACTTTGCGCTTGCATGTCTGTCACTGACAGAGATTGCGAATGTGATGGTGTTATTTAGCGAAACAAGTGCCATGGTACTTTCCTTTTTACAATAAATATATATACTATATTTTATGGACATTAATCTACTTGTCAAGATCACGCAACGCGCCTGGTCAATGAATATACTAGCGCTTATGCATGAAGGCACTGCCGGACGGCAGGCGACACTGCTTGCAAAAACAGGTGCAGGTCGCACTGCATTTGCTCAAAGTCTTCATCATTTAATTGAGTTGAAACTTGTGGAACGTAATCCAGGGCACGGGCATCCATTGCGTCCAGAATATCGTTTAACGGAGTTGGGTAAATATATAGCCGAACGCGCCAACAATATCAGCCATATTGAAACTGATAGTTCTGACAAAACATTGTTACGACGTGCTTGGACATTGCCAATTTTGGCGATCAGCACCCAGCCCATCCATTTTGGCGGACTTAAAAATCAGCTTCTTCCCATCACGGATCGCGCGCTATCACAATCACTTAAGCAACTCGAAGCGTGTCGATGGATCCAAAGAGATGTTGATATATCCCAAAGACCCGCGCGATCGCTTTATCAAGCGCAGGGAACAGGATCAGAAATCGCGCAATTAATCAGCGCATAACAAAAAAGCCTGACACAAATTGCATCAGGCTTTTAAATTTTTGACGAGATCGCTCTTTAGCTATCGAGGAAACTGCGTAGTTTTCTTGAACGGCTAGGATGCTTCAACTTACGCAAGGCTTTCGCTTCGATCTGACGAATACGTTCACGCGTCACGCTAAACTGCTGGCCAACTTCTTCCAAAGTGTGGTCGGTGTTCATACCGATACCAAAGCGCATCCGCAGGACACGCTCTTCACGCGGAGTAAGCGATGCAAGAACGCGTGTTGTTGTCTCACGCAAGTTCGCTTGAATAGCTGCATCAATTGGAAGAATTGCATTCTTATCTTCAATGAAATCGCCCAAATGGCTATCTTCTTCATCACCCACAGGTGTTTCAAGAGAAATAGGCTCTTTCGCGATCTTGAGAACCTTGCGCACTTTCTCAAGCGGCATTGCAAGTTTTTCAGACAATTCTTCAGGTGTCGGCTCGCGACCAATCTCATGCAACATCTGACGTGATGTCCGCACGATCTTGTTGATGGTCTCAATCATATGCACAGGAATACGGATCGTTCTTGCTTGGTCAGCAATAGAACGTGTGATCGCCTGTCTGATCCACCAAGTCGCATAAGTTGAGAACTTATAACCACGACGATATTCAAACTTATCAACCGCCTTCATCAAGCCAATATTGCCTTCCTGAATGAGGTCAAGGAATTGCAAACCGCGATTGGTGTATTTCTTGGCGATCGAAATCACCAAACGAAGGTTGGCTTCCACCATTTCCTTCTTCGCAATACGCGCTTCACGCTCACCTTTTTGCACCATATGTACGATGCGGCGGAATTCAGAGATTGAGATGCCTGTTTCTGTAGCCAGATTTTGGATCTCGCCGCGAAGGTCAGTGATCTTTACTTCCTCGGCATCCGCAAGCTCTTGCCAGCCCTTGGTTTTCAAAGCGGCAATCATTTCCATCCAATTTGGATCAAGTTCTGAACCTTGATAATGCTTCAAGAAGTCTTCGCGAAGAACGCCATAGCTTTCCGCCAAACGCAGCAAGCGGCCTTCATTTTGAACAAGACGCTTATTAATGTCGTAGAGCTGCTCAACAAGTGCATCAATTCTGTTTTGGTTCAGCGCAAGTGACTTCACAGCGCTGATCAAAGAATCTTTAAGCTCTTTATATTTCTTCTCTTGAGCAGGTGACAATTCATCATTGTCATGATCTGCCATGCTGGATTCAACTTGCTGATCCTGCAATTTACGCAGGCTGAAATATGTATCCGCGATGAGATCGAGCGTTTCCATAACTTGTGGGCGAAGTTCACCTTCCATCGCAGCAAGCGAGAGATTTGCTTCATCCTCATCATCGTCATCTTCTTCAATCGCGCTGCCTTCGCCACCGACATCGGTCACATCATCGGCGCGCTTGCGTTCAGCCATGCGCTTTTCTTTTTCTTCAGCTGCTTTACGGTCAGCTTCGATCTTTTCAGGGCTTTGGAATTGCGGCGCTGCTTTTGCTTCAGGACCGGAATATGTGGTCTCGAGATCAATGATTTCACGAAGTAGTGTGATCTCTTCGTTCAGTTCTTCACGCCAAATGATCAGCGCTTGGAAAGTCAGTGGGCTTTCACACAAACCAGCGATCATTGTTTCACGACCAGCTTCGATACGTTTTGCAATCGCAATCTCACCTTCACGAGACAGCAATTCCACAGAACCCATTTCGCGTAAATACATGCGAACTGGATCATCTGTCCGATCGGTTGGCTCTTTTTTCTTAGCTTTGGCAAGCGCCGTGCCTGTTGCTGTTGCAACTTCAGTGCCTGTGGATGTTGAGGTGGAAGCTTCTTCTTCAGCCACATCTTCTTCATCAACAACATTGACGCCCATTTCTGAGAACAAAGACAAGATGTCTTCAATCTGCTCAGAGCTCACTTCTTCAGAAGGCAAAACCGAATTGATTTCGTCCATGGTTACATAACCACGTTTTTTTACCGTCTTAATAAGCTTCTTTACCGCGCCATCAGAAAGATCGATTAATGGACTATCAGGACCACCTTCACGTTCGTTTTCTTTCTCATCATTTTTTTCTTGTGCTTTAGTTGCCATCAGCCAGCCATTTCCTCGCAAAAACTGAGATCGTTACAAATCAAATAAACCAAGTTTATTCGTTGCCGCGAATCACCTACGGCAATATGATCAGTCGATGCTTAATTCCTGATTAACTTAGGATACCCATTCAGTAGGTGATTCCTGTAAAAATGCGCCACGTCAAGTACTTTTCGCCAAAACGGCCTATTTCCATGCTTCAAACGCAATATTTATAGCTCCACAACGCAAAATCACTTTATTTTATGAGACTCCATTTGGTGTCGTGTAAAACAAATTCAAGCCTTCATATCGAGAGAATCAGCTTTAATTCGATAAATATCGAAATTTTGGCAATTCACGTAAGATAATCTTTCCCAATTGAGAAATATTAGCTCTGTTTTTTTCCTCTTCCAGACAAAACACCAAAGCCGTCAATAATCGCTTCCTGACTTTCAAGACGAATGACTTCTTCTTGAACTTGATGTAGCGCCGCAATGAGCCCAGGAACTGAATTTTCATCACCCTCTTCTGTGGCAATAGCGATATCTCGCTCCAACTCATTCTTCTGCCATTTAAGTGAGCGCGTACGCTGGTTTAGCGAGAAGGCTTGCATAAACCCATCGCGCGCGTCTTCAGGTGCCGCATCAGCCATTACTTGCCAGAGCCGCAATTGACGCATTTGTTTCTCCAAACGCTCTATAACTGGCTCCATATCTCTTTGTGTGAGATATAGCACCATCTCATCGCGTGTTAAGCGATTACCGCTCGCGCAGGCTTCCTGCATAATTTGCCACAAACGTTGGAGCTCTTTGTTTTCCAGTTCGAGTTCCATCAGGATATCAAAATCATCAATCAGCATATGTGGGTGACTGATGATCGTAAAAACAAGCGCACTTTCACGCGACAAAGGCAAATCAGACCGTCCACTAACTAAACCAGAGCGCCGCAATCGATCTGACGCCTGCATGGATCCTGCGCCGCCATTACGACCATTTTGGTATCTCTTCTGCGAATTGCCATTGTTAAAGCTTCGATTTCCGCCGCCTTGCCCGCCACCTCTATTGACATTTTTGGACGAGAAAAAACCGCGCAGCCGATCACGGATATCCTGTTGATAATGATGCTTAATGCTCTCATCCTGAATGACAGAAATAATTTGGCGGAACCGTTTCTCAAGGTCTGCTTTGGCTTCAGGCGTATCATAAACGCCCCGATCTGCTTCACGGCTCCAAACCATCTCAACCAGACCACGAGCGTTCTTTATCACTTCGTCAAAACCTGATCGTCCCTCTTCTTTGACGAGATCATCAGGGTCTTTGCCCTCTGGTAGAACTGCAAATCGCACAGATTTACCCGGTGCAAGCATCGGTAAAGCTAAATCAATGGCACGATCAGCTGCGCGCTGACCTGCGCCATCTCCGTCAAAACATAAAACAGGTTGATTGGAAACGCGCCACAATAAGCGCAATTGATTTTCAGTCAGCGCAGTCCCCAGCGGTGCAACAGCATTTTCAATGCCTGCTTGGTGAAGCGCGATTACATCCATATAGCCTTCAACTGCAATCAAGGGAATATCATCATTTTTGATCGAGCGACGCGCACGCGCATAGTTAAACAAGACATTGCTTTTATGAAACAATTCGGTCTCGTTGGAATTGAGATATTTCGCGGGCGCAGACGGATCCATCGCTCGTCCCCCGAAAGCAATTGTTTTCTCACGCGACGATGGGATTGGAAACATGATCCGGTCACGAAAACGATCATAAGAAACCGCAATATCAGGCCCATGAACCACAAGACCACAAGCCTCGATAAGTCCTTTGTCGACACCTTGCTGGGATAAATACTCTTTAAGCGCATTTCTGCTGTCATGCGCAAAACCAAGTCTAAAGGTTGATATCGTCTTTCCTGATAGACCTCGGTCTCTTAAATATGCGCGCGCTTTAGCGCCGGGAGCTTGCTGAAGTTGTTGTTCGAAATAACACGTTGCCATTTCCATAACATCTTCAAGGGTCGCCCGCTTTTGTTCTCGACGGGCTGATTCTGGGTCAGGAGCTGGCAGTGTAACACCGGCTTGATCCGCAAGTCGCGTGACCGCTTCAACGAAGCTAAGCCCCTCATAAGACGTAAGAAATTTAAAATGATCACCTTTTTCACCGCAGCCGAAGCAGTAATAGCGACCCTTTTTATCTTCACAGTGGAAACTTGGCGATTTTTCACCATGAAACGGACAACAAGCCCAAAAGTCACCGCGTGGTGCATTGGTTTTCTTGCGATCCCATGTGACATGACGGCCGATAACTTCCGAAATTGGGATTCGGTCACGCAACTCATCAAGAAAATTGTTCGAAAATCGCAAAAATGCCTCCAAGCGTCGATACCTATATAACATAAATATCTGGAGGCGTTTTGGCTAGAATCTCAAATTACGTCAAGCCATTTCATAAAATAGAATATTGGATAATTAGCGAATGAGACCTAAGCGCATGGAGCGAACAACCGCCTGTGTCCGATTTACACATTCGAGTTTCTGCACAGCCAACATCGCATAATGGTTCACTGTATGCTCAGACAATGACATGATTGTTGCGATCTCAGCACTGGTTTTGCCTTCAGCAATCCATTGCAAAACTTCGTTTTCACGCTGTGAAATATTCGCATCAGATGTTTGACTGCCCGGCAAAATCTTGAGTGACTTTTCAACCAGCCTTGTGGCAAATAATTGAATATCAGCCAAATGCTCTTCGCTTAATAAAACGTCGCGGCCACCAGTAAGTACAAGCAAATGCAGGCCATCACCATTATTAACGGGAAAATACCCATTTCGCTCATATTTATAGCGCCCAAGCAGATCAATATGCATTTCATTGAGTTTGCTGGTGTCGATATCTTTGATAACCGGTGCGAGACGTTGACGAGATTCTTTGACAAGGTAATCGCTTTCTGAGCGCCCCATCATATCGTAGTGGCCCAAAACTTCTGTTGGCCAATTATTGGTGATCGCAATTGAATTGATACTGAGCTTTTCATTTTCAGAGTGAGGGATATGCGCAAGCATAAAATACTTAAAGCCATATTTCTCACATGTAGCTCGCAAAATTTGCTTGATATCAAAAACCGTCGCTATCTCATCAACAAAGGATGACGACATGGCCTCCTGCCTAATCTCTGCGACTTGCCCCATAATTTTTATCCTACCGATTGCGTTAAGTTGTAACCTAGATATTTGGGCTTGTCCGAAACTGACGAAAAGTTAACAAATAACAATGGGCTATGGATCTTAAACCAAGGCGCGAACACAGTTGAATTTGCACGTCACTGCACTCCTAAACCCGTATTTTCACGAGTAGCCGGTATTAGCGTGTATTTTAACACTCAGATGTTGACCACAATGTCTGGCTAAGTTATCAGCATGTTTCAGATGGCAATTCTTTGCGCGATCTGTATCTGACACGCATCAAACGCCATTCAATCGAACAATAATGCCCAATTATTTCGCTAAAGCTGAATGGATCTGCAAATGTCAAATGCGCAAAACAATGACCAACCTTGGCCAATCAAAAAATCAACTGCCATTTTAGTCCTCGCAGACGGAACTGTTATCGAAGGACAAGGTCTGGGCGCGACTGGCGAAGTCGAAGCTGAAGTTTGCTTCAACACCGCTTTGACCGGATATCAAGAAATTTTGACAGACCCTTCATATTTGGGTCAGATCGTCACCTTCACATTCCCTCATATTGGAAATGTTGGTGCAAATGGTGAAGACATTGAAGATCTTACGCCTGCAGCAAGACGCGGTGCAGTCGGCGCAATTTTCAAAGCAGATGTGACAAACCCTTCAAACTATCGCGCAGTTGAGCATCTTGATAATTGGCTAAGTTCACGCGGCATTATCGCACTAAGTGGCATCGACACACGCGCGCTTACGGTTTTGATCCGCGAAAAAGGCGCACAAAATGCCGTGATCGCGCATTCGCCAGATGGAAACTTTGATCTAGAAGCGCTGAAAGCAAAAGCTGCCAAATGGCCAGGTTTAGAAAATCTTGATCTTGCGATTGAAGCAACATCTGGTCAATCAAGCCAATGGACGCAAGCGCCTTGGAAATTGGGTGAAGGTTTTGAAGAGCTCAATAATGATGAATATCACATTGTTGCGCTCGATTATGGCGTGAAGAGAAATATCCTGCGTTTATTTGTTGGTCTGAACTGCAAAGTGACAGTGCTGCCAGCTAAATCTAGCGCTGAAGAAGTGCTAGCTCATAATCCAGATGGAATTTTCCTATCAAATGGTCCTGGCGATCCAGCTGCAACTGGTGAATATGCTGTCCCAACAATTCAGGCACTTCTTAAAAGTGGCGTTCCGATTTTCGGTATTTGTTTGGGTCACCAAATGTTGGCCCTCGCACTTGGCGCAACAACAGTGAAAATGCACCAAGGACACCATGGTGCTAACCACCCAGTGAAAGATCACACAACCAACAAGGTTGAGATCGTATCGATGAACCACGGTTTTGCGGTCGACAGCAAAAGCCTGCCAGATGGCGTTGAGGAAACGCATGTGTCACTCTTTGATGGCACAAATTGTGGCCTACGCGTTGCGGGTAAACCTGTCTTTTCTGTGCAGCATCACCCTGAAGCATCTCCTGGCCCGCAAGATAGCCACTATCTCTTCAGACGCTTTATCGATCTGATTGCTGAGACGAAAAAAGAAAACGCTTAACTTGATATATCGATCAAACAGGGTGACTTAGGCAAATTCCTGTTTGATCTGATTGGCTTTGTAAAAATAGCGAATTCCCAAACACGTGAATGAAAAGGCAAGACCTGCGGTTAAGCCATACCAAATTCCAACCGGGCCAAAGCCCATTTGGAAACACAATACATATGCCAATCCCAATCCAAGGCCATAGCACACCAGATTGATGATCATGGGCATTGTCGCATCTTGGAAACCACGTAGCACCCCTGCAGCAATCACTTGTCCTGAATCAACAAGCTGAAACGCAGCAGCGACCAAGACCAGCGGCACCGCGATAAGCGCAACTTTCGCAGCATCTGCATTGGCACTGTCTAAAAATAAATTGACCAGTGGTGAAGCGAAAAGCGCGATAATGACCGCTGTTGCGACCGCAAATACCATCGCGACCACAAGAGCCGCTTTTGATGCCAGTGTGATATCTGACATATTTTCGCGCCCATGTGCATTGCTGACGCGAATTGTTGCGGCGCCTGAAATGCCCAAGGGAATCATAAATGCTATTGCCGCCAATTGAAGCGCAATCCCGTGCGCTGCAAGTTCAACCGGTCCAATCCACCCCATTAATAATGAAGCTCCAGAAAACATTGATATCTCGGCCAGAATGGAAATGGATATCGGAAATCCAAGTTTCGCAACACGCCAAAACACAGACCAGTCAGATCGCCAAACACGCGTTAGCAATTCATATTGGCGATAATGCTTATGAATATAAAGCCAACCAACCAACACGGCCATAATAATCAAATTGGTTCCAAGCGATGCCCAAGCAGCGCCAACAACACCCATTTCAGGCGCACCCCAATTACCAAAGATCAGCATATAATTGAGTAACACATTAAGCAAAATACCCGGAATGATCGCCCAAAACACGATTTGAGCTTTTTCAAGCGTGGCAAAGAAATTCCGAAAGACCAGCGCCCATAAAGCGGGGAATAAACTCCATTGCGCAACGCGCACATATTCCGCTGCCAATGATGAAACATCACTATCTTGCCCGAGTGCGATAAAAATATGTTCAACATTCCACATGATCGGCATGGAGATGAGGACGATAATCCCCGTGATCCACAATCCCATGCGAATAGAACGGCGCAAAGACCGCGTATCATCCTTGGCAAATGCATTTGATGCCAAAGGCACCACCGCGTGTCCAAAACCTGCACCAAAGATAAAGAAGAAAAACACTGCCTGCGTGCCAAGCACGCCTGATGCCAAACTAAATGTACCATGCCAGCCAAGCATGACAGTATCAGTGGTATTAATGGCAATCTGTGCCAATTGGCTCCCGATGAGAGGGAGGCTTAGCAGCCAGGTCCGTTTAATATGGTGGAGGTAATTCATCGAACGACTCAAAATTATTGCCCAAAGAAGAGACAATAGCTGTATATCAAGCGAGAATACACCGCCTATTTTTTATGCAGAAAAAATACCGCGGAAAAACCAAAGATCAGCTCAGAAAACTAAATCTGCGCGTTGAATGTATCACAAGCTGACAAACGACCTGTTTCAAATCCGCGCGAGAACCATTCTTTACGTTGTGCCGATGTGCCGTGGTTAAAACTCTCTGGCACAATGAAACCTTGGGTACGTTTTTGGATGGTATCATCGCCGATTTGGTTGGCAGCATTCAATGCTTCTTCAAGATCACCGCGCTCGAGCAAACCTTTTTGCGCAGTGTAATAGCCCCAAATGCCTGCAAAACAATCCGCTTGCAGTTCAACGCGAACAGACATCCGGTTTTCTTCTGCTTTACTCATGGAGCGGCGCATTTGATTAAATTTCGGTAGAACTCCGATAACATTTTGAACGTGATGACCCACTTCATGGGCAAGAACATAAGCTTGCGCAAAATCACCAGCAGCACCAAATCGCGTTGCCAATTCATCATAAAAAGTCAGATCGATGTAGATTTTGCTGTCAGCTGGGCAATAAAAAGGCCCTGATGCCGAACTTGCAAATCCACATGCAGATTGAACCTGATTGGAAAACAACTTCAAGACTGGTTCAGGATAGTTCACTCCTTCAGCGCGCATGACACCGTTCCAAACATCTTCTGTTTCGGCCAGAACAGTTGCAATAAATTGCGTCATCTCGTCAGCACTCTGACTTGGTTGGCGGGTCTGTGTCGTGGTCTGTTCAAAATTCGACGTAGGTGCCCCACCCATTTGCGTAAGCACATCGGACGGGCTGACCAATCCAAACGCCCAAAGACCAAGGAAAACAACACCAATTAGTAAGATTGATTTAAAGCTCATACCACCGCGACCAACACCGCCGCGCCGTGAAGGCAAGCGAATGCCCCCTCGTCCAAATGGATTGCGGCCGCTAGATCTTGTTCGTGAACTTGAACGACCGCGAACATCTTCGATATTACTTGATTGGCGACGACCTTTCCAACGCATGACACACCCCTATTATCAATCTTTATTGACTCTGATTGGTAATGCCATTTGCAAGGATAATCAAATGATCAATCGCAGCTATTTGGAATTCAACATCACCCAAATGCAAGTTCATGCATTAAACGCCCAGGTAAGAACGTAAATAATCCTGCACCAATCAGAGCGTAATAAAACAATCCCTTCATGGCTTTTTGATGGGCGCCAATGCGTCCAGCTCGCGCATGTTGGACGGCTCGAATAACAGAGAATATTGCAAGTATCGATAACAGATGAATAGGGCTAAAGGGGCCGATCATACGAATACCATTAAGCCAAAAACTTGATATCGCAGTGCCCAACAAACACAAAACCCAAATCTTACCAAGCGTTCTGTGATAATTGTTGCCCTTTGTGCCAATCAGCATCCAAATACCCAGTAACAGACTGATAATTGCGAAATAAACATGGATCTGGACAACCATACCGGATTGAAAAAGCGGTGAAAAATCAAGCATCACAAAACCTTCCTCATTGAATGAAAACGAGAATGGTTCTATCCCTAAGATCTCAGATAAAAAGCTAGATTACGTGGAATGCATGTCAGAATTCGCCAATGATACGGTTTTGCAATTGACGCTTCGTCAAATGCAGCGGCAATTCAAAGAGTCGAAATTCTATGCCTATATGACTGTTGCGATTATAATCCTGACTATGTCTGGTCCGTTTGGTACCCTTGAGCACTACAATTTCTTGGAACGTTTTGCCTATTGGGCCATTTTGACACCGACGACGTATCTTTTAGCAAGCGGCGTCGCGACCATTGTTACCGTTTCACTCACACGGAAAAACCTCAATAGTTGGCTTGCCTATATATGTGGAGGGAGCACAGCTGGCATTATTGTTGGCATATTTGTTTGGTTATTTGGTGTGTTTTTGGATCAGTCGTTTGGCCAATCAATCAGCGGCTTACTCACGGCCATGACCTATACAATTCCCATCACCATTGGGGTGACAATGTTGTTTAAAGTTTCAGAAAAAACATCTGAAGATAAGTTGCAAACCCAAATGAGCGAAAATAAGTTTTTCGAACGCATTCCAAAACATCTTGGCCGCGACCTCATTAGCCTGAACTCGCAAGATCATTATGTCAAAGTTACCACATCTATGGGGTCGGAATTGATTTTAATGCGCCTATCTGATGCGATCACTGAATTGGATGGCTTAGATGGCATTCAACCTCATCGGTCATGGTGGGTCGCCAAAAAGCACGCTGCACAAATCAAAACAGACAATGGCAAGAAAATTATTGAACTATCCAATAGTGATATTGTGCCCATCAGCCGCTCAAAAATCAAAGACGTGTCTGACTATTTAAACAAAGTCTAATTTCAAATTTCACGACATGATCGACATAAGATTTTTGTGTGCAATGCAAAAATAAACCTTCTTTTTGTCATAATCGAGCGGTAAAGCACCGAGATCTTATTTTGAGATGATTTGAGGGCGACAATTTCCTCAAAATTAAACAAACGAAATTGGCGCGGGGGCCAATAAGGACAAACACATGAAAAAATTATCAATCGCACTCGCTGTAACAGCAATGGCAGCGCTAACTCTATCTGGTTGTGGTGACGATCAGAAAGAAGCAGAGGCAAAAGCCAAAGCAGAAGCCGAACAAAAAGCTGCAGAAGCTGCGAAAGCCGCAAAAGAAGCAGAAGAAGCGGCTAAAAAAGCGGCTGATGAAGCTATGGAAAAAGCAAAGGCTGAAGCTGCCGCGGCAGAAGAAAAAGCCAAAGCTGAAGCTGCAGCTGCTGCGGAGAAGGCAAAAGAAGAAGCTGCCGCTGCTGCCAAAGCTGCAGAAGAAGCGGCCAAGGCTGCCGCTGATAAAGTAAAAATGGAAGCTGATGCTGCAGCAAAAGCTGCAACTGAAGCCGTTGACGCTGTGAAAGCCGAAGCAGAAAAAGTTGCAGGCGAAGCCATGGAAAAAGTCGATGAAACGGTAAACGCAGTTGAAGACACAATGAAAGCTGTCGACGGTCTGTTAAAACAGCCAACCGAATAACGGCTTGCATTTATCTTATGATTTGGGCGGTGATATTATAAAATTCACCGCCCTTTTTTGTGGCCTATGCCCGGCGAAATACCAATGCCTTTTAAAGTCACGACTTTGCCCACAATTTTCCGCGTTTAAGGGGTTACAAATCTTAAAACTTGCCCTATAAGGCACGCTTAGCCACTTAAAACTGATTACACCTCCGATGGACATCTCCAGCCGGAGTTTTTGTGTAGCGTGATACGGAAATACGCCATGACGAAACGTACTGATATTAAATCCATTCTGATTATTGGTGCGGGGCCAATTATTATCGGCCAGGCTTGCGAATTTGACTATTCCGGCACCCAGGCATGTAAGGCGCTAAAAGAAGAAGGTTACCGGGTCATTCTGGTAAACTCCAACCCGGCGACGATCATGACTGATCCGGGGCTTGCCGACGCGACATATATCGAACCAATCACGCCTGAAGTTGTTGCCAAGATCATCGCAAAAGAACGTCCCGATGCGCTATTGCCTACAATGGGCGGACAAACCGCGCTAAACACAGCATTGTCTCTGCGCCGCATGGGCATTCTTGATCGTTACAATGTTGAGATGATTGGCGCGCAGCCGGATGCGATTGATAAAGCCGAAGACCGTTCTTTGTTCCGCGAAGCCATGGATAAGATTGGCCTTGATACACCGATCTCTGTTTTGGCCAATGCAACAGACATCAAAGACGTTGATCGCGTAAAACACGAAGCTGCTCGCGCTGAACTCCGCGAAAAATTTTCAGGCGAGGAACTCGACAAAGAATTAGACGCACTTGAAAACCAATGGAATCTTGGCGAGAGCGACCGTAAGCAACGTTATATCGCCCATGCTATGGGCATTGCCGCCACAGCGATTGATAAAGTGGGCTTGCCAGCGATTATCAGACCATCCTTCACATTAGGTGGTACTGGCGGCGGTATCGCTTATAACAATGACGAATTCTTTGAAATCGTTCGTTCTGGTTTGGATGCATCACCTACGACGGAAGTGCTCATTGAAGAATCAATTCTCGGCTGGAAAGAATATGAAATGGAAGTTGTGCGCGATAAAGCGGACAATTGCATCATCATCTGTTCAATCGAAAACTTGGACCCAATGGGTGTGCATACAGGCGATTCCATCACCGTTGCCCCTGCCCTCACGCTGACTGATAAAGAATACCAAATCATGCGGAATGCATCGATTGCGGTTTTGCGTGAGATCGGTGTGGAAACCGGTGGTTCAAACGTTCAATTTGCGGTTAATCCGAAAAACGGTCGTCTGATCGTCATTGAAATGAACCCACGTGTATCACGTTCATCAGCCTTGGCTTCAAAAGCGACTGGTTTCCCGATCGCGAAGGTCGCGGCGAAACTTGCGGTTGGCTACACGCTTGATGAATTGGAAAATGATATCACAGGCGGTGCCACACCTGCATCCTTTGAGCCGTCAATTGACTATGTGGTTACAAAAATCCCACGTTTTGCATTTGAAAAATTCCCAGGTTCTGAACCAACACTGACAACAGCGATGAAATCTGTTGGTGAGGTGATGGCAATCGGCCGGACCTTTAACGAATCGCTGCAAAAAGCGCTACGCGGTCTTGAAACTGGTTTGACGGGTCTTGATGAGATTGAAATTCCAGGTCTTGGTGAAGGTGATGATGAAGACGCGATCAAAGCTGCCATCAGCACACCAACACCAGATCGTTTGCGCATGGTCGCGCAAGCCATGCGTTTGGGCATGAGCAATGAAGATATCAACAAAACTTGTTGGATCGATCCGTGGTTCTTAGAGCAAATGCGCGCCATTGTGGACATGGAAATGCGTGTACGCCAACATGGCTTGCCAAAAGACGCTGAAAACTTGCGCATGCTCAAATCTATGGGCTTCTCTGATGCGCGTCTCGCATCACTGATCGGCCAGGACGAATTGGACGTGACCAAAGAGCGTCGCGAACTTGGCGTTGTTCCCGCATATAAGCGCATTGATACTTGTGCGGCAGAATTTGCGTCACCTACTGCTTACATGTACTCAACTTACGAAACCCCATTTGTGGGTGAGTTGAACTCAGAGGCCGATGTATCTGACCGCAAAAAAGTGGTGATCCTCGGCGGTGGTCCAAACCGTATCGGTCAGGGCATCGAATTTGATTATTGCTGCTGTCACGCCTGCTTTGCATTGAACGATGCGGGCTATGAAAGCATCATGATCAACTGTAACCCAGAAACGGTATCAACTGATTATGATACATCCGACAGATTGTATTTTGAACCGCTAACTGCGGAAGATGTGATCGAGATCTTACATATCGAGCAATCAAAAGGCACACTTGAAGGCGTGATTGTTCAGTTCGGTGGACAAACACCGCTAAAACTTGCCAATGCACTTGAAGAAGCAGGCATCCCGATTTTGG
>JAHDFS010000063.1 GCA_020628035.1 Rhizobiaceae bacterium | reverse complement strand
ATCCGTATGATTAAACCAAAAGGAGCAACAACATGCCGGATACTCTGATCAAAGTTGATTTAGATGATTCTCCCTATAACAATGAAAAAATCCATAACAGATGGCATCCGGATATTCCCATGGCATGCTGGGTAGAGCCGGGTGATGATTTTTTGGTTGAAACTCATGATTGGACGGGCGGTCAGATTAAGAATGATGACGATGCCGCAGATGTCCGCGATGTAGATCTCAATCAGGTTCACTTTTTATCTGGACCGATCGGGGTGAAAGGCGCGGAACCGGGTGACCTTCTCGTTGTCGATATTCTGGATATCGGTGCCTTTGAAAATTCATTATGGGGATTTAATGGTTTTTTCTCCAAGCAAAATGGCGGAGGATTTTTAACCGAACATTTCCCCGAAGCGCAAAAATCTATCTGGGATTTTGAGGGCATGTTCACAAAATCACGCCACGTGCCTGGTGTTCGCTATGCGGGTCTTATCCATCCAGGTCTTATCGGATGCTTGCCGGATCGAAAAATGCTGGACCAATGGAATTCCCGTGAAACAGCATTATTTAACACAGACCCTCAACGAGTGCCTCCTTTAGCAGCTTTGCCTAATGGTGATAGTTCTGCACATATGGGCGCACTAAAGGGCGAAGCCCGGGATAAAGCAGCGGCTGAAGGCGCGCGCACCGTGCCGCCGCGTGAACATGGCGGAAACTGCGACATCAAAGACTTAAGCCGTGGTTCCAAAATCTACTTCCCTGTTTATGTTGATGGTGCTGGACTTTCCATGGGGGATCTACATTTTAGCCAAGGCGACGGAGAACTCACATTCTGTGGTGCTATTGAAATGGCCGGCTGGCTGCATTTGAAAGTGAGTTTGTTAAAAGATGGGATGAGTAAATATGGTGTCAAAAATCCAATTTTCCGCCCATCTCCCATCACGCCTAAATATGATGATTACCTGATTTTTGAAGGTATTTCTGTCGATGAGCAGGACAAACAACATTATTTAGATGTTCACATTGCTTATCGTCAGGCTTGCCTAAATGCGATCGAATATCTCAAAAAATTTGGCTATTCTGGCGCGCAGGCCTATTCAATTTTGGGCACGGCTCCCGTGCAAGGTCATATATCGGGTGTCGTTGATATACCAAATGCTTGCGCGACGCTTTGGTTGCCAACCGATATATTCGAATTTGATATCATGCCAGGTTCAGAAGGGCCGAAAAAATTCTTGGATGGCTCTGTGTCCATGCCATTGGCGCCTGATGTATAGGAGCTGATAATGCCTGTATATGATTATGAATGTGATGAGTGCGGTGTTTTCACCGCGCTTAGACCAATGTCGAAATCTGGGGAAGCTTGCCAGTGTCCTGACTGTGGTTCCATGTCAGAAAGAGTGTTTCTAACAGTGCCAAATTTTGCTTGTATGGATGCTTCCATCCGCATTGCGCATGCAACAAATGAGAAAGCCGCTGATCAACCGAAAACGTCAAAGGCGGGCCATGGTCCAGGTTGCGGATGCTGTGGTGGTTCACCGAAACCATCGCGAACGGTTCACCGCCCTGATGGAAGTAAAGCATTTCCCTCCGCTAGACCTTGGATGATTTCACATTAAGCTCGTTCCAATGTCTGCTTGGGCCCAAAGGCCGTCTTGTTTTGGAAAGGTTGTCGTGACTGCTTGTAACTTAAAACCAGAACTCAAATATTGAGCAGGTTATTTCAACCTCGTGCCAAAAGCAGACATAATCATAATCCTACCTAGTCATAGTCAATTTATTCCAATCTGAATATTCTGGGCTGCCTTCATTTCGGATTTCACCTTCATAGCCATATTCAACCATCTGGATCATGGTGTTGTTTTCATCAGCGAAGATAACGGCATAGGCTTCTGTTAAATCGGCTGCAGATAACAGGCGTGTTGCTGCAAAATCAGGCCATCCAGCATGGTTGGTACCGCGGGGTGCGAAAAAAGGTATACCATGAAAAGTACCTGAGAGCGGTAAATGACAATGACCGTGGAATATATGGGAAATCTTGTCTTTGAACGGCTTGATGGTCTCACCAAATAGGTCCGAATTCAAAAGCATGATCTCGTCCATTGGTTTCACATGTGTCGGCACAGGATTGTGATGCATGAAGAGCCAAACAGGTCCGTCGAGTTCTTCCAATTGCGCTTGAAGCCAGCTTGCACGTTCTTTGCAGAAATGTCCGGCATGGCTTTCTGGTCCCCAAGTGTCGAGCAAAATTGCCTGTCCGAGAGACAAAGGCACAACGGATTGTACGAAGCCACTTTCGCCCGCGAGGTCTGGAAACTCTTTTAAGAATGTCTGGCGGTCATCATGATTTCCAATGCACAGATGTACCGGCATTGGCAATTTATCGATTTCTTCGCGCAAACGCTTGTAATCATCGCTTTCCCCCCAATCTGATAAATCGCCTGTGATGAACACGGCCTCTGCATCTGAGTGCAGCTCCATGGCGTGTTGCAGCGCTTTTATAAAGTTTTGGTTTGGGTCTCGTCCACCAATCGTATGGCCAGGTGTTGTGAGATGAATATCGGTAAATTGTAGAAGTTTCATGATCGATCCGTTGGAAAAAGATTGCAAAAAGGGCACCCCATTTTGGGATGCCCTCGTCAGGGAAATAAGCTTTAAGAACCGGCAGGAAGCAGGTCTTGAACTTCTTCACTTAGCTCAACTTGAAGCTCTTCCATGTCATCATATTCACCAGTGACAATCCCTTCGATTGCGTCATAGATGACTTGCGTTGCTGCAAGACCGTTATCACCAGGGTAAGCCTGCCAGTCGCGAAGCAATGGCAATTGACGAACGGCTGTCGCTTTTGCAGGATTTTGATCGTAGAAATCCTTCAAGATGATTTCGTTTGCGGCCTGATTTGGCGGCATGTAGCCAGTTGTACGCGCAACTTCCGCAGCACCTTCACCTGATGTGATGAATTTGAGCCATTTCCAAGCTGCATCGAGAACTTTTGGATCATCTGATGTGGATGTTAGCATGGCTGAATTACCACCAGCTGGAAGGCCAAGTGGACCACCTGCTGCAATGCCAGGATATTCGTTGGTTACCAAAGTGAAATCACCCATTGAACGCTCAACAGCACCAACTGCTGAAGTTGACCAATACATCATGCCGATCTCGCCGGCACTGAAAGAAGCAAGAGCTGCTTTCCATTCAATGTTTTGCATTTCACAACCGCGGAAAATAGATTTCATTGTGTTAAGCGCAGTTAAACCTTCCGGCTCATCAAGCTGGAAATCTGTACCTATAACAGTTGGCTTGTCTTGGCTCCACATAAGTGCCTGCAAGAACCAGTTCCCTGTGATGTTCCAACCCCAGAACATTGGGTTTTTAACGCCAGCTTTTGTCAGCGCTTCACATGTTGAGATCACTTCATCCCAAGTTTTTGGCAATTGATTAACATCGGTAATGCCAGCTTTCGCCATCACTTCCATGTTGTAATAGCCAACTGGCAATGAGATTGAGAATGGCAGACCGTAAACTTCTTCGTTAAATGTGCCAAGATCCAGCATCGCTTTGTGATAGCCGTCTTTAGCAAAATCTGCTTCTTTGGCGATATATGGCTCGAGTGATTTTGCGATACCTTTGTCGACAAGGATGGCTTGTCGGTTAAGGCCCTGCATTGTCACATCAGGCAATTCATCTGCAACAGCTTCGCGAAGGACAACGTTCAATGCATCTTCGTAGCTTTCATATGTTGCGCGGAATTTTACTTCGATATTTGGATGAGCCTTTTTAAATGCAGGCATGATTTTTTCATATGTCACATCAAAAAGGTGTGAATATGGATATGCGAATTCGATAGTGACTTTTTCGTCAGCCATTGCAGAATTCGCAAATAAAGCTGAACCTGCAAAAAGTGAAACTGCTATTGCAGAAAGTGTTTTTTTCATTAGATTATCTCCTATTGCCGAGAGGTTCGTGAGGTTTAGCGATCATCCGAACCTTGTTGATCCCAATTGGGATTTGGTGACAGGGCGTGCATTCATGCGCGCCCTATTTCATTCCTGAAAGGGTGATCCCTTCGATAAATCTGCGTTGAGCTAGTGCGAATGCTGCAAGCAGTGGTGTGACGATGATGACGGCTGTGGCCATCATGGGGCCAAAATTATCGCCATCCGCATCGCCTTTAAATTCGCGCAGTCCCAGTGGAGGCGTGAAAAGTTCTCTGTTGCCAGTGATGACAATGCGCGGCCAAAAATAATCGTTCCAATGGGCGACAACGCTGAAGATGGCAAAAGCCATGAGTGCGGGAATTGCAGTTGGCAACATGACATTCCAAATGATGGAATATTCGCCCATGCCATCCATACGAGCTGCATCAATGAGATCATCAGGCACAGTCATAAAAAACTGCCGCATGAGGAAAATGCCAAAGACTGAGATCGTCCATGGGACAATCAGTGCTGCATAGGTGTTGGTTAGCCCAAGTTTTGCTAGCATGATGTAAAGCGGAAGTGCAATCGCATGTACCGGGATAAGCAAACAAAAAAGTACCAGTGCAAAAACTGTCTCGCGGCCCCAAAATTTTAATTTTGCAAGCGCATAGGCACAAGGCAATGCGATGATCACTTGGATGAAAAAGATAGAAACGGTGACGATGACACCATTGAGCAAATATCGAACAAGTGGGGCTTTCTCAAAAGCGGTGGTATAGTTATAAATCCATGGTGTGACCATACAATCGGCAATGGCATTGCCAAGTTTAACGCAATAATCATCGCGGAACGGAATTTGTGCGCCAAAAAATCCACCTGTGTTTTGCATGATTTCGGCTGGTGATTTCAGCGAATATGACACCATCACATAAAACGGCAGCAGCACAATAAGCGCGCCCAAAATCAGCACCGCGTGTTTGATCGTTGCAGATGTGGAAAATCGAAAGGTTGGTTGCTGATCAGACATAATGTGTCCTCCGCTCCACGAGCCAGCGCTGCATCACAGTTAAGAACATGACGAATAAAAGAAAGACGACAGTGATTGCAGCACCCACGCCCATGAGATTTTGCTGAATGCCTTTCTCATAAATGGCGAACATCATCACATAGACGGATTTTGAAGGGCCGCCACCTTGAGGGTAAAAAGCTTCAACCATGTCGAACACCTGGAAACTGCGGATGAAGCTAATGGTGACAACAAACACGGTAGTCGGTCCAAGCATCGGCCATGTAATCAACCTGAAGCGTTCCCAACCCGATTTTGCCCCATCCATTTCAGCAGCTGCATAAAGCTCTTTTGGAATGCCGGTTAAACCTGCGAGATAGAGCACCATGTTAAAGCCGAAACCCTGCCAGACTCCAATAAATGACACGGTCCAAATCGCGTAATCTCTGTTGGTCAGCCAAAGAGGAAATGTCTTTTCGCAACCTTGAGCGTACCAGCCCCAGTTTTCTAAAAATGTGCCGCAACCCCGTTCAAGGGTGGAATTTATGATGCCAATCGTTGGATGAAACGCAAATTCCCACACGATAGCCATCGCAATAAGTGCGGACATAACAGGAAGAAAGTAGATCGTTTTATACAAATCCCCAAATCGCGTTAGCGAGTTAATAAGCAGCGCAGCACCAAGTCCTAGCGCAACTGTTAGGGGGACAACGGTTAGGACATATCTGAATGTCGCACCGAACATTTTTTCATAAGTGGAACGTGTGAATATTTGCTCATAGTTTTTCCAACCGACAAATTCTGCACCGGAATTTCCGAGCGAAAAACTGGTGAAACTGATACCGAAAGCGACCAGGATTGGCAGCAGCAAAATAACAAACATTAAAAATAATGCCGGGCTGACAAACCAAATATGCGCGCGTGATTTACTCATGACGCCAGCTCGTCCATTAATTTGCGATGCGTTTGTAAACGCGTGCCGTCTGCAGCAAAGGCGAGCGTGGAATTCAAATCGAACTTGACATGAACAAGATCATCAATTTGGTGCCGTTTGCCGTTTCCAGCCGCAGATCTGACAATTAAAGGTCGCTGCTCGTCTTTAATTTTGACGTGGTAATAAAGATCTGCACCTAAATTTTCTATGTGCTGGACGAAACCTGTCAACGCTGTTGGATTGTCATCACAAAATGTTAAATGCTCAGGGCGAGCACCGATTGTGATATTTGGCTCTTGGGTTGGTGCAAATAAATCTAAGATCAGATTCTGGATGCAAATTTGCGCGTAGTCGTTGACCGATGCGGATAAAATATTGATGGCAGGGGAACCAATGAATTTGGCAACCTCAACATTGGCTGGGTTTTGGTAAATATCTTCAGGCGAGCCATATTGCAAAATCTTGCCATGCATCATCACAGCCATACGATCAGACATAGTCAATGCTTCGGCTTGATCATGGGTGACATAGACAAAGGTTGCACCCAAGCGTTGGTGAAGTTGGGTAAGTTCTGCGCGCATGTGAACACGCAAGGCAGCATCAAGATTTGACAATGGTTCGTCCATTAAAAACGCCAGCGGGTTTCTCACCATGGCGCGCCCCAAGGCTGCGCGCTGTCGCTGGCCCCCAGACAATTGACCGGGCTTTCGATCCAGCAACTCTGTTATTTTCAGAATTTTGGCCGTACGATCAACTTGGCTGAAAAGTTCTTTATATTCTTTACGCGCTAAAAATGGACCGATAAGCGGCAGGCGTTGGGACGTGCTTAAATCGCGCAATTTAAGCGGTGTCATCATGTTTTGGCGGATGGTTAAATGCGGATAGAGCGCATAGGATTGAAACACCATGGATAAATTGCGGTCTGCGGGGCGCATTGATGTAACATTCTTTCCGTCAATGATCACCTGACCTTCATCTGGTTGTTCAAGGCCTGCTAAAATGCGCAGCAAGGTGGATTTTCCGCAACCAGACGGGCCGACAAGCGTGACGAATTCCTTGTCGTCGATATCCAGATCAACACCCTTTAAAACGTCGGTTGTGCCAAATTTCTTGGTTATCGTGTTAAGTCGAATGTTTGACATGCTGGCTCCCATCGGCTGATGGGGAGAACCTACTTAGTTCAATCAACAAATATGTGACGTAATATTAGTGTCACTAATAGCGGTTAGAGTCTCAGAGTATTAAGAGGCTTTCATGCGAACGAACCCATATCAAATTACTGCATTTGCTCATGTCGCGCGCGAGGGAAGTTTTTCCGCTGCCGCAGAAAAGCTCAATGTATCCCAATCGGCAATTAGCCAGCATTTATCAAAGTTAGAACAGACATTGGGGGCGAAATTGCTCATCCGAGATCGCGATGGGTTCTCGCTCACAACAACCGGGTCCGAGTTTTACGATCTAGCGGATAGGTTTGTAACGCTTGATCGATTAATCGATGAAAAAATATCTCGCTATTCGCAAATGGAACGAGGGCATATTTCAGTTATTGCAAATGCCCCATTACCCGCATTGCGCCACATAGCTTTGTTTAATCAGTTTTATCCAGATGTGAATATCGATTTCACTTTGTATGACTGGACGACCGCGACATCTTTATTGCGGCAACGAAAAGCAGATATTGCTTTTATAACGGAGCCGCCGCGTTCAGATGATTGGCTCTACCATAAAGTCGCGACTGTTAAATATGTTCTTTATGTTCCAAAAGGACATCATCTCGAAAAACGAATAAATGTTTCACTCGCTGATTTATGGAATGAAGCGCTGTTGTTACCAGAAAAAGGTTCACTGACGGAGAGAGAAGTTTCGCAAGCGCTGAATAAGCATAATGTTTCAATAAGGCGCACGATAAAAACGACTACATTTCCGGTGATGAAAGAAGCCATTCTTCATGGTGTCGGCGTTGGGATTTTTCTTGATAACAGCACAACACAAGAGCACACATTGGTCTCTATTCCGATTAGGGAAATGAGTAAAATTTATGAAACGTTTATCGTTGTTCCAGAAGATAAATATAATCTACGGCTGATCAAAAGTTTTGTTGATGTATCTTTGGGACAATAGCAAATTCCAACCAACGTTCTCAGCTTAAGTAAAGAATAGCCAATATAAATGGTGATCCCGGCAGGATTTGAACCTGCGACACCAGGATTAGGAATCCTGTGCTCTATCCCCTGAGCTACGGGACCAGATGATTGCATTCGCACTCAATCAGATATTATGTTACCCCATAATAATATTTTCAAGACAATACAATCGCACAAAACACAATTGACGATGAAATCAAGATGACTTCAGAATTAGATTTCGGCTTGCCGCTTGAATATCAGCTTATGCCTGATTGGTTTGATGCGCATAACATCAAAGCCGACGCCGATGATAAAAATGCAAGTTTACGGGAAATATTGTCCGCCAATGGCGTAAAGACAGTGCTTGATATGACATGCGGAACGGGCAGTCAGGTCTTTCATTTAAACAAATATGGTTTTGATGTGATCGGGTCTGATTTTAGTCCAAAACTGCTCGATATCGCGCGCGAAAAATCAAAAGCATTGGGACGAGATATCCCATTTGTCGATGGTGATATGCGCAATATTCAAGTTGGACAATTTGATGCGGTGATAACTATGTTCAACGCGATTGGGCATGTGTCCAAACATGATTTTTCAAAGACATTGGGGAACGTGTACAATAATCTTAATCCCGGTGGGCTTTATGTCTTTGATATTTTTAACTTAGAAGCCATGAGTGGTGAGGCCATAAAATCGCTCGAAGTGATCCAGGAAAAAGAAGCCGGTGGTGCGCGTTTTCATCAACATCAAAGTTCAAAAATCGATCATGAAAAAGGCCTGATGATTTCAACTGACCATTATGACATTCATTGGCATGATGGACGACGAGAGCAGCGGCAAAATACCTTTACGTTGCAAATCTACACAGCTGATGAATTAAGTGATCTTCTACAGCAATCAGGTTTTGAAGTGGTCCAACAATCAACGCTCAATGGATCGGAATTTATCAAAGATAAATCTCTTGAAATCTTAACTGTTGCGAAAAAACTGAGTTAATTGCAGATCACCCATTATCGGCTATGCCAATACGCGCTCAGCTAATTTTACCCAGTATGATACGCCATATGGAATGGCTTCATCGTTAAAGTCATAAGCTGCATTATGAAGGGCAGGGGTGTCACCATTGCCCACCATAATATAGGTGCCTGGGCGTTGTTCGAGCATATAGGAAAAATCCTCAGCCCCCATGTTTGGACTTGCCTTGGTGTCGACTTTATCAGCGCCTGAAATATCCGCTGCGACACTGGCAGCCAGTGCTGTTTGATCAGTATGATTAACGGTTACAGGATAATTTCGTTTGTAATGCACATCTGCTTTCATGTCGTAAGTGGCAGCAATATTATCGGCAATGCCTTTCAAACGCGTTTCTGCTAGATCCCGTAATTCGTTTTTAAGTGTGCGGATTGTGCCGGAAATTACCGCTTGTTCGGGCAAGACATTCATAGCGGTGCCGGCGTGAAATTTGGTAACCGAGATGACAAGGCTCTCAAGCGGATTTGTATTGCGTGCGGCAACGGTTTGAAGTGCCGTGACAACATTTGCACCCGCCACAATCGTATCGGTTGCTGTATGAGGATATGCGGCATGTCCGCCTCTGCCGGTTAGCGTAATTTCGAACTCATCAGTAGATGCCCAAATGGCACCATCACAAATGGCAAATTCACCAACGGGAATACCTGGCATATTATGCATGGCGTAAACTTCATCGATGGAAGCTTTTTCAAGCATGCCGTCATCAAGCATAGCTTTTGCGCCCGCGCCGCCTTCTTCTGCAGGCTGGAAGATTAATGCAATATTGCCTTTAAAGTTTCGGTTTTGTACGAAATGTTTGGCAGCGCCCAAAAGCATGGACGTGTGGCCATCATGTCCACAGGCATGCATTTTTCCTTTTGTTTTAGACGCCCATGGCTTGCCGGAAATTTCTTCAATCGGCAATGCATCCATGTCAGCACGCAGGCCGACGGTTTTCCCATCTCCAAGATCACCCTTGATAATGCCAACAATCCCTGTTTTACCCAAGCCGGGGATAATCACATCAACACCAAATTCTTCCAGCTTCTTTTTTACAAATTCAGCCGTCTCAAATACATCATATTGAAGCTCAGGATTTTGATGCAATTCACGGCGCCATTCCGTAATTTCAGGATGCATTTCATTCAGACTATTCAAGATTGGCATGGGGATTCCTTAATGGAGATTGTCGATTAATTGAGAATTGACTTAAATTTGAGTTGAGCGCAATGCTCTTTTTGCCTATTTGTTTACATAGTCAAACCTTATCAAGGGCTACGGGGACAAAATGAGTGATATTTTGAATAAGCGATTGAGTTCGAAACTTCTTGTTCTGTTGAGTTTAGTTTTCTTAAGTTTTTCAAATCAAGCTTTTGCAGCTGGGCCTTATATTGCCGTTGATGTGAAGTCGGGTCGCGTGGTTCAGCACAGTCAGGCCTTCCAAAAATGGTATCCTGCTTCGCTGACAAAACTGATGACCGCTTATGTGGTTTTTCGTGAGATCAAAGCCAGAAGATTAAGTTTTGATTCCATGGTCACCATGAGCCAATATGCAGCATCTAAGCCGGCCAGTAAGATGTATTTTAAACCTGGAACAGAATTTTCAATCGATTCTGGCTTGAAATATCTATTGGTAAAATCAGCCAATGATGTCGCTGTTGCCATTGGAGAACGCGTTGCAGGGTCAGAAGCCAATTTTGTTGCAATGATGAACCGCGAGGCCAAGCGATTGGGGATGAACAATACCCGTTTTGTAAATCCAAATGGCTTGCCCGGCAGCGGCCAATATACCAATGCATATGACATGGCAGTTTTAGGGGTTGCGCTTAAGAAAGAATTTCCAAAATACAAAGGCTATTTCAGTCTTGGTGGTGTCTCCACAGGCAAGCGTACTTATCCCAACTACAATCTTCTTCTTGGTCGTTTTTCCGGCGCAGATGGCATGAAAACTGGTTATATTTGCGCTTCTGGATTTAACTTGGTGAGTTCAGCAACACGCGGTGGCAAGTCCATTGTTGCTGTGGTTTTGGGTGCTAAAAGCCAGGAAGAGCGTGCAGGGCTTGCAGCCAATTTATTGCAAGCTGGATTTTCAGGAAAACGCTCCGGCGGCAAGCTTGCGAATATGCGCCCTTACGGTCAAAACAGAAACCAACTGGCCAATATTCGCAATCAGATTTGTACAAAAGAAGCGCGCGCTGCACGTCTTGATGGTCGAGATTTGGAAGTTAAAATTCGAGAAGCTTCGCCTTATATTAAGACACTAAAGCGTGCGCCGAAAATTGCATCTGCGCCATACAGCAATCCCAAGCCTGCAACGAAGTTGTCAAACTTAAAAAATGTGCCAATTCCAGCACCAACGCTCAAGCGTTAATCGTCACGCTTTTGTAACGCGCGTTTTGAAAAATGCCAGTATGAGAATTGTCGCGAAGGAAACACCAAGCGCTAATAAGAGATGTTGGTTCAGGGTAAAGGTGCCGCTCAAGAATTTTTTTGAGTAATAGAATGCAACAACGAATTGCGCATTCATAATAATCATGTTGCCGAAGATGCCAAAACCGTGTCTGTGCATGATCAGATCGATCGAATAGCTTAAGAAAAAGCTTAGGATCAACATCAGCGATACACCGGTTAAGTCCAAACCGCTCGTTAATTGTGACAACATTTGGCCGTCCTTTCAGCGACCCCCATAGATGCAAAATAACATGCCTTGGTAAAATCTGCATGCGGGTTTTGATTTGTCGGTGAAACAAGCGCTAAAAACAAAGATAAAATTTTAATGGTATGAAACCGTATATCTAAGTTGGAGCAAAGAAATTTTGACTTTCAATTTCCACTATTCAATTGTACGAAACCAAACCAACATATTACCGCTCACGTATAAAGAATAAAGTTAAGGGTATCTAATGGCATCATTCACATATGTTTTGTCGATCATCTTCATGATCGCGGTCGCTTTTGTTCTTGTTCGTGGACTTTTGGTCATGATGAAGGGTGGTGATGGAAATCTGTCCAACAAACTCATGCGTATGCGGCTGTTTCTGCAATTTATCGCCGTTGCATTGATCGTCATCACGCTATGGCTCACTGGTGGAGGTCGCTAATCATGGTAACTCTCAACAAGATTTATACCAAAACAGGTGATGATGGCACAACTGCGCTTGTGGGCGGCGAACGTCGCGTCAAGCATGATCTGCGGATTGAGGCCTATGGCACTGTGGATGAATTAAACTCTTTTATTGGTGCTGCACGACTTCACCTTGAAACGGAGAGTGATGTTGAAGTTATGTTGGGGCTTGTTCAAAATGACTGTTTTGATTTAGGGGCCGATTTAGCAACCGCGCAAGCAGACAGCGAGCTGGATTATGAGCCATTGCGCATTACAGAAGCTCAGGTGATGCGCCTTGAAAGTGATATAGATAAACTCAACGCCGATCTGTCGCCGCTTAAATCATTTATCCTACCAGGTGGTTCCGCGAGCGCTACTCATCTTCATTTGGCGCGTACGATTGCACGTCGGGCGGAAAGGATCATCTCTCATTTATCTGAAAATCCTGATGAGACGATCAATCAAAATGCGCTAAAATACGTCAACAGATTATCTGATTTTCTGTTTGTTGCAGCCAGGTGGTGCAACAATAAAGGTGCCGATGATGTTTTATGGGTCCCGGGTAAAAATCGGTAAGGTATTGTAAAAACCGCTAAAACCCATAACGCAACCATAAATAACTTCAATATTCAGAACCGATGGTTTACTGTATCTATCTCAGGATGCAGGGAAGCCGGTGAATGTTCATACCACTATATGATCAGAATGATTTGGAACATATTCGTTTCCAATGGGTCACACTCATCCTTATCATCTTAAATGTCGGCATGTGGATTGTGATGTGGCTTTCGGGAGAGCGCAGCGATTTCAGCGAACAGATCGTCTTGGGCTATGGTTATATTCCCTCTGTCGCCTTTGACATTAAAGAATTATCGCCAGACTTAGCGATTTTTCCACCTTGGCTTACTTCCATCACATATTCCTTTGTCCATGGCGGATTTATCCATCTTGCTGGCAATATGGCCTTCTTATGGATATTTAGCGACAATGTTGAAGACGCGCTTGGACATTTCAGATTTCTAATTTTTTATCTGTTATGTGCCGCCGCTGGTGCCTTTGCACACGGATTGTTAGACCCAAGTTCAGACAGTCCGTTAATTGGTGCCTCAGGAGCGGCATCGGGAATGGTATCTGCCTATTTGCTTTTGCATCCCCGGGTACGAATATGGGTGCTGGCCTTTGGGCGTATTCCACTTCCGCTGCCAAGTTATATGGCGCTGACATTATGGATATTGTTCCAGTTTTTCATGCTCATATATGACACTGATGGACAAGTTGCTTGGGGTGGACATGTTGGCGGCATCATAGCGGGTGCGATCTTAATTGTGCTGATGAAACGCAAAGGTGTCCGACTATTTGCAAAAGTTACACCTGTGCCAGAGTCGCAATAACATTTTTGATAAACCTATGCGTGCGCGGCAAAATAAGCGAAAAAATGCCAGTTTTGTACGGAAAATACGCATTTTCTGGGAATTATAAATAACATATCATTAACAAAAAACGCCTAATCTTTTGTATTATTTATGAGGGTTAGTTGTTTTTGATGGCCAAACCGACCGAAGATGATGCTTTAAAGAGCGCGCGCAAATCCATGATGTGGTTGCGTGTGAGCTATATTGCTGCGCTCATCATTATGGGGTTTATGAGTTATCAAGTTTACGTTGAGCAAAAAGAAAACGAAACCCGAATTCAAAGCATGATTGCTCTGTCCAATCAGTTCAGCAAAATTAGTACGGGTTTTAACGATGCTGCAAAGCGAGCACGCATTTTAACCCGCGTGTTTTCTCCTGAAGCGATCGATACCCGCATTATTGGCATGACATGGGACGATCAAGATGCATTTTATAAAACAGCAGAACCAGAAAAGAAAATTCAAGTTGCGCGTCGGATCCAGTTAGCCGATCTGGGAATATTATTTGAGCAAGTTAAAGTTTTAGAACGGCTTTGGAAAAAGGCACCTGCAGAATTTCGGGCAGAATTCGCAGGTGAAAAAATATTTAAGGACCAGGAAAACCCGTTCGAAGTTGTAAAACAATCAACAGATAGTCAGTATCTGCGCTCAGCGAAATCAGAAGCTAATATGCATTTTGCAGCGGAGATGTTTGTTGATCGGTTTGATGATTTTTTAAAACCGCGGATCAATGAAACGCAGAGCTTTTTGAAAGAATATTTGGCTGGATTTGTTGAACAGCAATCTCAGACACAAAAAGAAGTTTTGATTATGAGCATTTTGACCTTGATCGGTTTGGCTCTTTTTGTGTTCCTACCTGTTGATATTATTTTAAGACGCTTGTTTTCGAAGTTAAATGCGAAAACCCAAGAGGCAAATAAAGCACTTGTCAAAGCGCAAGCGGCTGACAAAGCCAAATCTGAATTTTTGGCCACAATGAGCCATGAGATTAGAACGCCGATGAACGGCGTTTTGGGAATGGCTGAACTGTTATCAAAGACTGATCTGGATACGCGACAGAAAACATTTGCCGATGTGATCATTAAATCTGGTAATGCGCTTTTGACAATTATCAACGACATTCTCGATTTTTCAAAAATTGAGGCGGCGCAACTTAAACTGATTGATGCCCCCTTTAATTTAATTGAATCCATTGAAGATGTCGGGGCTTTGATGAGCTCGCGAGCAGCAGAAAAAAATATCGAACTTATTCTCGGCATTGACCCCAATACACCTGAAATGGTGATGGGTGATTGCGGTCGTCTGCGCCAGGTGCTCACGAACCTGATAGGAAATGCTGTAAAGTTCACAGAAGTTGGCCATGTTTTGGTTCGTACAACTTGCAAGATCGAAGAAAAACAAGACGGCAGCGAAATTGCGCGTATCAAAATTGAAATTGAAGACACTGGCATTGGAATTCCTGAAGATCGAATTACAAATGTGTTTGACAAATTTAGCCAGGTAGATGGTTCAACAACGCGCAAACATGAAGGCACTGGTTTGGGCCTTGCAATATCAGCTCGGCTTGTCAGTTTAATGGGTGGGAAAATTCGTGTGTCCAGCCGTTTAAACTATGGTTCGAACTTTAATTTCACAATTGACCTGCCAGTTGAAAAGAAAGTTGAGACACGCCAAAATGATGGTCTGGATAATGTTTCAAATGCGCGAATTCTTGTAGTTGATGACAACGCCATCAATCGGACTATCTTAACAGAGCAATTGACTGGCTGGGGGCATGAATGCGTAGCGGTTGAATCAGGCCCTATCGGCATCAAGTTCTTAGAATATTCGGATCAGCAACATCAAGCGCCGGTCGATTTGGTTATTCTTGATTTTCATATGCCGGATATGAATGGTGCCGATGTCGTCAAAACCATTCGTTCCACGCCTGGTATTTCTGATACAGCGATCTTGATCCTTTCATCAGTTGATCAGGCCCATGAATTAGAGCAATTATCAGAAGCAAATGTTCAAGGCCATGTCTCAAAGCCTGCGCGCAGCAAGTTACTTAGAACAACGATTGATTCAATTCTGAGGCAATCGAAATCAACGGCAAAGTCACCTATATCTGAAAGTCAGAAAGTCGTGATTTCCCAACCAGTGGATGAGGTTGTTGAACATGCATCTGAACCCCCTATCGCGACGACTGCATCTGAAGAGATTGTAGAGGCAAGGGAAACAATTCAGGAAAGTGGCCTAACTGTATTGGTCGCTGAAGATAATCCGGTAAACCAGATCGTATTTTCAGAAGCACTGCACCAAATTGATTTAGATTTTGCCATTGCCAATGATGGCCGTGAAGCGGTTGCGCTATGGCGAAAGAAATCACCAAAAGTGATTGTCATGGATGTTTCTATGCCGAATATGAATGGCCATGAGGCGACGCGTGAAATTCGCCGGATCGAACAAGAAGAAGGTTTGCCACATACACCCATTATTGCTGTTACGGCACATGCTATGAAAACCGACGAGCAAAATTGCCGTGATGCTGGAATGGATGATTACATGACCAAGCCGATCTCACCCGAGATGCTAAATTCCAAGGTTTCGAGTTGGCTCAATCATCAAAACGAAAAAACAGTGGGTGTGAAACGCGCTTAAATGCGGCTGTAAACCATATTTTTCAATAGCACTTGCTGTCAGTATTGCAAATCACTACATACCTGGCATAGATAACAGGACTTATTGTGTTTGTTTGCCGCTGAGGGCTGCGGCAATATCGAACGTGAAACGGAGATATAGATGATTGCTGTTTTTGCCACACTGGATGCGATTTTAGGTTTCTATACTTGGATCGTCATTGGTAGTGTTATTTTTTCATGGTTGTATGCTTTTAATGTGGTGAATTCTGGCAACCAATTTGTCGGTATGATCGGCGAATTCCTCTTCAAACTAACCGAACCGGTGCTGCGCCCAATTCGCAATATATTGCCAAATCTTGGTGGTCTTGATCTTTCCCCAATCGTGCTTTTGTTCGGGATCTATTTCCTGCGGATATTTTTGGCGACATCCATTCGCCCCATGTTCGTATAATCAATAAAAAAAGCGGCCTTTTGAGCCGCTTTAATTTTGTTCTTAATTCGCTTTGAGATTAAGCTTTTGCGCGCTCAATCGCTGATACGATAAGTTCCCGAGCGCGATCAGCATTTTGCCAGTCGCCGATTTTTACCCATTTGCCGGGCTCAAGATCTTTATAATGCTCGAAGAAATGCTCGATCTGCTGCAGTGTGATTTCTGGCATGTCTGAAATATCACTGATTTTATCATAGCGTTTTGTGAGTTCTGTTGAAGGCACCGCGATGATTTTTTCGTCTTCGCCTGAATTGTCTTCCATAACAAGAACGCCAACAGGACGGACATTGATGACACAGCCTGGAATCAATGGACGTGTGTTGCAAACCAAAACGTCAATTGGGTCACCATCGTCTGAAAGTGTGTGCGGGACAAAACCGTAATTGCCTGGATAAGTCATAGGCGTATACAAGAAGCGATCGACAACAAGCGTACCTGAATCTTTATCCAACTCGTATTTGATTGGATGACCGCCAACAGGTACTTCGATAATCACGTTGATGTCTTCTGGTGGATTGTTCCCGATTTTAATCGCGTCGATGCGCATATGGCAGCTCCAATTTATTTCTTGTATTTGTAGATCGTTTCATTGCCAGAAAAAGCAAGTCAGTGACCATCACATACGAGATGTTGTTTAAATAAGTTTGAACGGTTTATTGCGCTGCAAAATAAATTTGTAAAGGTTGAAAGCAGCCCAACAGGCAATTTTGTTCAAATAGCCGTAATTAATTGGGAATTGAAGCTATATTTGCGGTCTAGTTACGACCAAGCATAGGCAATTTTAGCGAAGCGCTTGCCGTCAAACGTTTCGTGGCCAGAAGCGATTTTCTGCCCGCCCATGGCTTTGTAGAACTGTTTTGCACCCAAATTATCATCAAGGCTCCAAACCACACAGCCTTGGTGGCCAAGGCCATTTAAGAATCTGCGGGATTCTGTGAACAGTTTTTGACCCAGTCCGACGCCTTGAAATTCGGGACGAAGATAAAGTTCGTAAATTTCACCTTGTTGGCTCAGTTCTTTAACGCGGTTGACGCCAAGCGTGGTGTAGCCAGCGATAACATTTCCAACATCAAGCACGAGGACATTTGCTGAACCTTTGATGGCGCGCTCCCACCAATTGGCGTTACGGCGCTCAAACATTTCACGCAGTGATTTATAAGGCAGCATGCCGTTATATGCGCCTTCCCATGAAAGGCGATGGGTCTGTGCAACCTGCCAGGTATCCTCTGGCTCTGCGGGTCGTATGTCTATCGTCAAAGCGTCCATGGACACTAGTAAAAGACATTTTTAACCATTTATAAAGGAATTTTTTAAAATAAAAAAAACCGCCCACAGGTTGATGGTTGTGGGCGGTTGTCAATAGGGACGAAATCCAGTGCCTAAGAAGCACGTGCTTTCTCAAAACGCTTGCGCTCATGTGTATCCAAATAGAGCTTGCGAAGACGAATATTTTTCGGTGTGACTTCCATCAATTCGTCGTCCTGGATCCAAGACAATGCACGCTCAAGCGTCATCTTGATCGGTGTTGTAAGCTTCACTGCTTCATCCTTACCAGATGCACGCATATTGGTAAGCTTCTTACCTTTAAGAATATTGACCTCAAGATCGTTAGGACGATTGTGAATGCCAACGATCATGCCTGCGTAAACTTTCTCACCTGAACCAATGATAAATGGACCACGGTCTTCAAGGTTGAACATTGCATATGCAACAGATTCGCCTTGTTCTTGTGAAATCAGAACGCCGTTATTACGTCCACCAATTGGACCTTTGTAAGGCTCATAGGCATGGAACAAACGGTTCATGATGGCTGTGCCGCGTGTATCAGTCATAAGTTCAGATTGATAACCGATCAGACCACGCGTTGGTGCGTGGAAGACAAGGCGCTGACGTGTGCCACCTGATGAGCGGAGTTCAATCATATCACCTTTGCGTTCAGACATTTTCTGAACGATAACGCCTGAATATTCTTCATCCACATCGATGACAACTTCTTCGATCGGCTCAAGTTTTTGGCCGTCTTCTTCTTTCATCACAACGCGTGGACGAGATACGGCGATCTCAAAGCCTTCACGGCGCATTGTTTCAATCAGAACAGCAAGCTGAAGTTCGCCACGACCTGAAACATAGAAAGAATCTTTGTCATCGGCTTCTTCAATTTTCAGCGCGACATTGCCTTCGGCTTCTTTAAACAGGCGATCACGAATAACGCG
>JAHDFS010000062.1:15553-18851 GCA_020628035.1 Rhizobiaceae bacterium | reverse complement strand
TGATCACGCCCGCAGATTTGAAAGATTATCCCATCATCCACACACGACGGGACAGTACCTTTTTTGGCTCCATTGACGAAGCATTTAAAGCCGCCGGCGTTCCACTGAGACCGCATATTGAAATCAGACAATTTACAGCAGCCTGTGAATTGGTCCGCCATGGCGCAGGCCTTTCTATAGTCAGTGAATTAGATGCACTCAGTTACACTGATCGAGATGTAGATTTTCGCCCATTTGAACCGAGCATTCCACACAATCTTTCGCTTGTAAGACCCATCCATCGCCATCCATCAAAACTAACCCTTGAATTTATGGCGATGTTTGAGGAAAGCTTGAAACAATTACGTTTCGTTTCCTAGACTTACATATGAAAAGCGTTAAAGATCCCTATTATACCTTATATTAAAACGAACAAATGCATGGGATAGACATCGCCTATCCCATGCAAATGGTTGTCTCAATTAGCTCGTGACCAAGCGCGTATGAGCATTATCCCATTGAACGCTGACGCGGTTCCCGATTGCAAATGGGTTGCTAACAACGCTGCTCACCACAAACAGCTCCCCCATTTCGGTATCAACGGTATATTGGATTTCTTTGCCGAGATAAGCAGCATAAGTAATCTCACCTTCAAAACCAGGTTCTGAGGGTTCAGCGAGTTTAAGATGATGCGGGCGAAGCACAAGTTTGGCCGCGCCTTTATGAGTACCCGCATAGGGAACTTTCAACTTCTTATCGTTGAGAACAATTGTCGCTTCATCCTTGGCATAATTTGAGATTTCGCAAGGTGCAAGATTTGCGTCTCCGATAAAGTCAGCAATGAATTCCGAATTTGGTTTTTCATATAAATCATGGGGACTGCCTTGCTGTGCAATCTCGGCATTGCGCATAACAATGATGTTGTCAGACACCGCCATGGCTTCTTCTTGGTCATGGGTGACATAAACAGCCGTTAGGCCCAGACGTTGTTGAATTTGCCGGATTTCTTCACGCACATGACGGCGTAATTTCGCATCCAAATTCGATAATGGTTCATCCAGTAAAAGCACTTCGGGTTCGAGCACAATGGCGCGAGCAACCGCAACACGCTGTTGTTGCCCGCCGGATAATTCACTTGGCAATCGATCGCCAAAACCCTTTAGACCAACAAGCTCCAAGCCATTTTCTGCCTTCTCCGCAGCTTCTGCCTTAGGCACTGATTTGACCGTCAAACCATAGGCCACATTTTCACGAACGGTCATATGCGGAAAGAGCGCATAGGATTGAAACACCATAGACACTTTTCGATAGGTTGCCGTTAAATGCGTAACATCTTCACCACCAATATGGATGGATCCTTCAGTTGCCATTTCAAGACCGGCGATTAAGCGCAAAGTCGTTGTCTTCCCGCAGCCACTGGGCCCCAATAACGTCACAAGCTTGCCGGGCTCAACACTAAGATCAAGTTTCTTAAGTGCTGTAACCGCACCATATTTTTTCACCACATTGTCAAAGCGGACGGAACCGATTGTTGTATTTGTCATTCTCTTCTCCTCGCAAGCCCCTAAGCGCTGACGGTTTGTTGAACACGATCGGTCCGACGCAGTTTTCGCGCGCCGACCAATAATTGTAAAATTAAGATAGCGGCGAGCATTGTGACGATGAGTACCGCCGAATAAGCAATCGCCAATCCGAACTCACCATTTTCGACCCGACCGACAATGAAGGATGTCGCCATATTATGTTTCGCGCTCACCAAGAAGATAACCGCGCTCACCGAAGTGATGGCACGCACAAAACTATACGTGAGAGCCGCCAAAATAGCTGGCCCCATCAAAGGCAGTATGACGCGTTTGACGGTTGTAAAACTATTCGCGCCCAGCGTGATTGATGCCTCATCTAAGCTTTTATCAAGCTGAGACATTGCCGCAATGCCTCCACGCACGCCCACAGGCATGTTTCTAAAGACAAACACAATGATCAAAATGATAGATGTGCCAGTAAGCTCAATCGGTGGGAAGTTAAACGCCATAATGTAGCTCACACCAATGACCGTTCCTGGAATGGCAAAGCTCAGCATGGTTGAAAATTCAAACGCATCTTTGCCGACAAATTTTTGCCTTACGAGCAAATATGCCGTGGCCAGACCAACGAGCGCTGTCAGCGGTGCGGCAATGCTCGAGATAGTGAGCGTTGTAAAATAGCTGTCCCATGCCACACCGGAGAACCGACCACTGGCAAAATCAATGCCGAATGCGCGGATATAATGATCCCAGGTAAAGCTATGATTATAGCCCCACAACTTCACAAAGCTTCCAAAGATGATCATTGAATAAACAACCAGCGTCAGCGCCGCCCAAGGCAAAGCGGTGGCATAGCAGATGGTTCGAAGAACCGGGTTGAGCGATGCATTCTGTCCGCTATCAGCTTTGCCCGTAATTGTCGCATATGATTTTTTGCCAAGCCAAAGACGCTGAGCCATGAAGGCAGAAAGCGTTAAGGTCAACAAGGCAATCGCTAAGATCGCAGCTTTAGCCGGATCTGCGACAGAGCCAACAATTGCAAAGAATATCTCGGTGGATAGTACGGAATATCCACTTCCCAGTACCAACGGGTTGCCAAAGTCAGCCAAGCTTTCGATAAAACCAAGCAGAAATGCATTAGCAAGCCCCGGACGCATCAATGGCAGCGAGACATATCGAAATGTCTGCCAACGATCGGCGTCAAGAGTTTGAGATGCTTCTTCCATTGATGGGCTGACGCCCTGAACAACGCCAATCAGCACCAAAAATGCGATGGGTGTGAATGACAAAAGCTGCGCAAAGTAAACACCCCAGAAGCCGTAAACCCAGCGTCCTGGTTCGATATTTAACAGCTGAGCGACAAATTCTGTCACAGTGCCAGCCCGTCCAAATAAAAGAATAAGTGCCAAACCAATCACAAAGGGCGGTGTGATAATGGGTAGCACTGTTAGAATACGTAGCAATTTCTTGGCTCGGAAATTTGTGCGCGTGAATATCAAGGCAAAGGACAAACCCAAAAATGTCGTACCTGCGCCGGTCATAACGGCCAGGAACAAAGAATTAATCGCAACACCACAACTGCGATTGCCAACTAGGCAAGATAAGCCCCAGATATCAGCACTGAAAAATTTCGGGAAAAATTCACCTAACGCATAACCACCTTCAACTTGAAATGCCTGAATGAGAATGTGCATGACAGGATAGAAAACGAAAATGCCAACAAGAGAGACGATTAACCCGATTGCTCCGATAACGAAAGCATCGCCTTGACCTTTGCCGGATTGGGCAATGGAGGT
>JAHDFS010000062.1:0-15453 GCA_020628035.1 Rhizobiaceae bacterium | reverse complement strand
TTGCTCCGATAACGAAAGCATCGCCTTGACCTTTGCCGGATTGGGCAATGGAGGTTGTGATAACAAAAAGCAGCGAAAGGGCCACCAAGCCAGCGCCTAAACCCATGCCCGGCTGGCCAGCGAGAGTTGTTTCACTTGCCAACAGCGTTTCAAACAAGCGCGGCCCTGCACGAACGATGATCAGACCTTGTGCCGCAACGAGCAAGAGCCCAATTGACGATGAAAGAAGCGTTGCTTTGGCCCTAACAACAGGATTGGCTATCGTCAGCTGAAGGACAATACCGATAATAAATGTCAAAAGCGCTGGCAAGTGCCACCATTGACCAGCAAGCATTTGAAACAACCCCGTTGACGGTATACCATCTCCAATCCAGGTCGCGTCCAAAAATCCATCTTCGGTCATATGCCAAGGCAAAAATATAAAGCTTACCAGCCCAATCATGAGCCAGCTTAGGGACAATTTTTTCATTGAAATTCTACTTTCTCCACCATCAGTGCCCCGCAATCTGCGAAGCACCAATGATGATCACGCCTTGTTAAGCGCAGGATCGTCTGGGAGGTTTATTGAGGATTGGGATCGCCAACTTCTTTGTCCCAACGGGCAAGCAATCTCTTACGAGTTTCACTAGAGCCATAAGTGGCAAAATCGTAATCAATTAATTTGATTGACGCCAAGTCAGGAGATTCAGGTGCAACCTTGGCATTTGAGTTGGATGGAACCTGGAAGGAGCCAACTTCTGGACCCCGAGACTGAATGTCAGCGCGAAGCGAAAATTCTACCCATTTCTTCGCAGCATCTTCATTTTTCGCGCCGTTGATGATGGATACAGCCCCGACCTCATAGCCTGTTCCTTCACAAGGTGCGACGATCTTTAAAGGAAAACCCTGCGCAGCCAAATTGACCATGTCATGCATAAAACCAATCGATACACCTGTCTCACCACGCGCTGCGGCTTTTGACGGCGCAGAACCTGATTTCGTGTAGGAATTGACGTTCTTGCCAATCGCGGCAAGCTTAACCATTGCCTGGTCTTCACCAAAGAGCTGAACGAAAGTTGCAAGTTCGGTATATGCCGTGCCTGAGCTATTAGGGTTTGCCACTTGGATTTCACCGAAAAAGCGCGGATCTTCCAAATCGGCCCAACATTGAGGCGGTTCGACATTCAATTTTTTCAATATATCGGCGTTATAGGCAATACCAAGTGCGCCGGCATAGATCCCAACAGTTTTGCCTTCAGAAATTTGCGACATATTCTGTGCCCAGCCAAGCAGCTCGCTTGTGTCAACGCCTGAGGGTTGCGACAAACCTTCTTCCGCGGCAATGAGATGCGGATCGCCAGTGCCACCCCACCAGACGTCAATTTTTGGATTTCCGGCCTCAGCGCGGATTTGAGCCAATGTTTCGCCGGTTGATTTGCGCACCATTAAAACATCAATATCATCATGCTCGGCGCCAAAAGCAGCAACCATCAAATCACACCAATCTTGCTCAGCACTACATACAAGGTTGAGTTCATCTGCGTTTGCGGTTGTGCTGGCGGCAATTGTAAAGCTCGATGTCGATGCGACAAGAGCGAGTAACGGAACTATTCCGAACTTTTTCATATTTTCCTCCCTAGAGTTAGATGCTGCTAAATTGGTCACATCAACAGCACAGCTTAAGGTTAGAAACTCTTGGATCGGTTCGAAACACAAGACCTGTTTACAGTGTTACAATCGGCGAGCCTTTGCGTTAACAATATTACACAGATTGCACCATTTGTAATAATTGTAATAAATTATCCCAAGACGAATTCGGATTCTCGCACTATGCTATGACCGGAGGAGGAGGTCTGTATGATGAGGCCACGGATTGGGATAGTCGATGATGAGATGGGCATGCGCGATGCATTATCTGCATTGCTCGCTGAGCATCAGTTTGATCCTGTTCCCATGGAATGCATATCTGACTTCAATGTCGTAAAGAAATCCGTAAAGCTTGATCTCGTACTTATTGATCTGCAATTGCGTAATGAGAGCGGCTTGGAATTGGCCAAGGCCATCCGCAAAACCGAAGATCTGCCCATTGTTATGTTAACCGGGCAAGGCGATGAAAGCGACAAGATCATCGGCTTGGAAATTGGGGCAGATGATTATTTGTTAAAACCATTTAATCCCAAAGAACTTGTTGCGCGCATCAAAGCAGTATTACGCCGATACAATCCTTCTGCACAGTTGAACATGATAAATAATCCAGATGGCCGACGGGTTGCATTTGGACACATGACGGTGGACCAAACAGAACGCGCACTTTATGGTCCTGATAACGAAGAAATAATTTTAACAAACGCAGAGTTTCGATTACTCGAATATTTTCTGGCGCGACCAAACAAAGTGATCTCGCGTTTAGATCTTTTAAGCGAACTTGGCAGTGATCTCACCAAATATGTTGATCGAACCGTTGATGTATTGATCTTGCGTCTTCGGCGCAAGATTGAGGAAAACCCCTCCAAACCCATTCATCTACAAACTAGACGCGGCAAGGGATACATATTCGTGCCTCACCCAGACGGTGTCAGGCTATGACATCTCTGCTGCCAAGATCTATTCGTGCTCGGCTATGGACGGCCATAGCGCTTCTTTCATTGGCTGTGGTGAGCGTAAGCTTGATGACTTGGATTGGCCTGCAAAGAGTAGATCAGCGTATGGAGGCGCTTCATCAACAATCGCTCAGTCGTGTTGCACAAGCGATTGATCTCTCTAAAAGATCTTCTGATCTGGCAACATCAGCACCTTATTTGCTTAACCAGCGATCCAATTTCTTAATTGATCAGGAAGGTCGAAAACTGATCAGCGTTTTGGAAACTGTGCGCCAAGAATGGCCAGCGAGAGAAAACACATCCTCAGATCATGACACAGATCCCAATCAATTGAGCATCGCACCAATTACGATACAAATGGAAAGTGGTATCAAAGATCTTGTAGGTGCGTCCAAACGCCTTGATGTCATTCAATCAGATGTGCGCCGCGTGATCGCCGTATTGGGTGATTTACGCGAACAAATAGTCAATGCGATAGAGGACCCAAATGTTGACAATGATCAGCGGCTTTTATGGTGGACATTACAAAGCATGAACGCAGATGCATTAAACGCAGCATATGCAAATAATCTCATTGGCGTGGGTGAAGAACAACGCCAGTATCAGAGACAAAAACGGCAACTCTTGTCAGAAGATCTAAATTTGCAACAACAAATGTTAGCCGATCAATTGCAATCACTCGTGCGCGGCGATACCGGGATCTTTGAGTTAAGACGGCTTGAACTCTCCATCAATCTTGAAGCGCAAAACGCGTTGTTTCGTATTCGTCGCGATGCGAACTTGGTCAATGAACTCGCGGTTGAATATGCACGCCAGGCCGAGAACTTTTTATCACAGCAACGCCTAGATTCCTCATCCACTATCCAATTTATCAAAATAACACTTGCAGCTGTAAGTTTGGTGAGCTTGATCTTGGCAATGTCAGCGGCATTGTTTGTCTCTAAATACGTGGCCCGCAGTATTGGCCAGGTTTCCGACGCCATGGTGCGATTGGCCCAAGGTGATAGAACCTCTGTTCTGCCGCGCAAACTCAATAACGACGATGAGATCGGCGATCTTTTCAGATCGTTCCGTAATTTTCGAGCCAATGCATTGCGCCTAGATCGATCGCACAAACAACTTAATCAGAGAAATGCCCTGTTTGAAAAAGTCTTTGCAAACATAGCGTATGGGATCGCTATCACCGACCCGACCGGCAAGGTGACAGCTTCAAACCCTGCCATGGCGCGCATTTTATTGCAGGACACAGAGACATCTTTAGGCAATTCACTTGTGGATTGGTTCATGGACAGCAAATTCCGCTCATCTGCGACTGAATCGAATTTAAATATCGATTTGCGCGGGCAGATCGAACTCATCGCCGACGATGGACAAATTCTAGAGCTCAGAGCCAGTCGACTTCCCGATGATGGGCGTGTTTGGTTGCTCGCTGATGTCACAGAGAGCCATAATATGTCGGCAAGGCTTGCCCAAATTGACAGGATAGAAACGCTTGGAAAAGTCGCGGGCGATACAGCACATGACTTTGCCAATATCCTCTCAACAATTCGAACACATGCACATCTTCTTAAAGGCGAAGCGAATGAGGTGAGATCCAACAATGTCTCAGCCATTGAAAATGCGGTTGAATATGGGTCCTCACTGACAGAACGTTTATTGGCGTTTGCTCGTAAGCAAAATCTCGCGCCAGAAAAAGTCGAATTGAATAATCTTGTTGAAGGGATGGCAGACCTTATTGAAATTGGCCTCAAAGACGGTGTCAGCTTAAAGGTGAACAAGTCGGACAAGCCATTGCATGTCCTTGCAGATCCGGGCCAACTTGAATCGACATTGTTGAACCTGGTTCTAAATGCAAATAATGCGATTGAGGGTAAAGGGCTCATTGAAGTGTCATTGGGTTCCGACCCTTTGGGCGAAGCATCTATCATTGTTCGTGACGATGGGTTTGGCATGTCCAACGAGGTCAAAACGAGATCGATTGAACCATTTTTTTCAACCCGTACGGCAGATGGCGGGACCGGTCTTGGTCTATCGATTGTTTATGGTTTTATCAAACAGTCCGGCGGCAATCTTGAAATAGAGAGTGAGGTGGGTAAAGGCACGCAAGTCACGGTCACATTACCAATGGCGCAACCCACTTCCGCAGGAAAAATAACCGGCCCCACGAAAGCCGCTTTGGTTGTCGATGATGATGGCAAAGTGCGTAAAATCGTTGCTAAGATTTTAAAAGACTTAGATTACGAGGCAACCCTCTGCAGTAATCCAAAGGATGCTTTCAAAAATCTCGACCAGAACGAATATGAACTGGTTGTGAGCGATTTCGATCTCGGGTCAGATGTCAACGGTTATCAAATTTTACAAAAGGCTGCGCAAAAGATACCGAGCGCTCAACGTATGCTGATATCTGGCAAATCTTCCTTAGACAAAGTCGATGTGGGAACCAATATATTGGTACAAAAACCAATCACACCAGAAAAACTAAAAACTGCTTTAAAGCGAATCTGCGCAACCACAGATTCTTAAATCGCGTCATATCAGATCCGAATAAAGAGACGTGCAGCACGCTATTAGAGCGCTGCTATCCTCTTGCCCGCGTCATCAAAATAGAAGGTTTTATCATTTTCAAATTTGGCAAATTGAACGCTATCAACATCCACATCATGTTGACCAAACAAACGAATGGACACTTGTCCGGCCTCCCCGCAATCAAGATAGACATTTGTATCGCCACCGAGCTGTTCAACATGGGTGACCTTGCCTGATATATCTCCAGCTTTGTTATCAAGAGCAATATGTTCTGGACGAATGCCTACTGTCTTCGCATCCTTAACGCCTAAATGTTCCGCATCAATGAAATTCATCTGTGGCGAACCGATAAAACCAGCAACAAACTTATTGGCTGGATTATTATAGAGTTCCATTGGCGTGCCAACTTGCTCAATATAGCCATCATGTAAAACAACAATCCGATCCGCAAGCGTCATCGCTTCCGTTTGGTCATGTGTTACATAGACCATGGTCGCATCTAGTGTGCGATGCAGTTTTGCAATTTCAAGTCGCGTGTTTACCCGCAATGCAGCATCCAAATTGGACAATGGCTCATCGAACAAAAACAGTTTCGGCTTGCGCACAATCGCGCGGCCGATCGCAACGCGCTGACGCTGTCCACCGGAAAGTTCCGCCGGGCGGCGATCAAGATATGTCTCTAGTGAGAGCATCTTACTTGCGATATCCACGCGTTCTTTGATCTCAGCCGCGGGTCGTTTTGCCTGTTTTAAACCAAGGCTCATATTATCGCGCACGGTAAGATGCGGATAAAGCGCATACGTTTGAAACACCATGGCAATCCCACGTTCATTGGGAGATTTTGCATTGACGATTTCGCCATCAATTTCAACAGTGCCATCAGTTGCATCTTCAAGACCTGCAACAATGCGCAACAATGTTGATTTACCGCAGCCCGATGGTCCGACAAAAATGACAAATTCGCCATCTTTTACATCAAGATCAATCCCTTTTAGAACATTGACGTTGCCGAAGGATTTATGAATATTTTTGAGTTGTAGTGATCCCACAAGTCAGCTCCTCAAATTAAAGGTCAATCTCTTTACCGCTGCGAATGCTTTGATCCGCAGCCAGGCAAATGCGCAAGGAATCTACCCCGTTTCGCATATGATTTTCCAAATCGATATTGTTGGTTATCGCCTCATAAACAAAAGCCTGCTCACGATCACAGAGCTCCTGATGATTAGGTTCATCGCTCATAGAATGGTTTTGATCTGAGAACTTTAACTCACCCTTCTCATCCAACGCCCCATTATGAACGCGGATGGTCGAGGTTTTCGTATGGGCGTCTATGTCGTCGGATTTAACACCATCTTCCATGACAATGGAGACACTGCCATTGGGCGACATAATATCTTTGACGAAAAACGCAGTCTCAGAAATCATCGGCCCCCAGCCAGCCTCATACCACCCCACAGAACCATCATCAAAGAGCACCTGAAAATGACCGTAATTATACATTTCAGTTGCGATTTCCTCACTCAACCGCAACCCCATGCCGCGCACTTTAACCGGTTTTGCATCAGTGACCTGGCACATCACATCCACATAATGCACCCCGCAATCGACAATGGGCGACATGGTCTTCATCAATTGCTTATGGGTATTCCATGTAGCGCCCGATGATTGTTGATTAAGGTTCATTCGGAAAACATATGGCCCACCCAAATCACGGGCTTCATCGATCAAACGCATCCAAGAAGGATGATGGCGAAGAATGTAACCAATAACCAGCTTGCGACCATGTTTGCGTGCGCAAGCGATCACGCGCTCTGCATCTTCAACATTGGTAGCAATCGGTTTTTCCAAGAACACATGCGCCCCTGCCTCCATGGATCGAATGGCATATTCAGCATGGGTATCTGCATAGGTGTTGATGGAAACAAGATCAGGCTTGAGCTGATCAAGCGCTTGCGCAAAGCCGCTACTAAAATCATATCCTTGCAAGGCCTCCGGCAGATCAGGCTTGGAGCGATTAACAAGACCAATAATCTCAAATCCTTCATTATGATGATAAGCCAATGCATGACTTAATCCCATATTGCCCAGGCCAACGACAAGAACGCGAATTTTTGGTGTTGTACTCATTTTACTGCTCCTGCTGTGATGCCGCGAATGAGCTGTCTTGAAAAGATCAGATAAAGCACAAGCGCTGGGAGGATTGCGAGGGATAGTGAGGCAAGTACAGCATTCCAATTGGTCACAAACTGGCCAATAAAGACCTGACTGCCCAAGGTGAGTGTTTTCACCTCTTCAGCCGGCGCCAGAATAAGTGGGAACCACAAATCGTTCCAAATCGGAATCAACGTGAAGACAGCAACGGTCGCCATGGCCGGGCGAACAAGCGGGAGGACCAGACGGAAGAAGATGCGATATTCGCTCAAACCATCTATCCGCCCGGCATTTTTTAAATCATCAGACACCTGCCGCATAAACTCGGACAAGATGAAGATACAAAGTGGCAAGCCTTGAGCAATATAAACCAAAATTAAGGCGGTGCGCGTATTGACCAATCCTGTGGAGACCATCAGTTGGAGGATCGCAACAGTGCCCAGACGGATTGGGATCATAATGCCAAGCGCGAGATAAAGCGCCATTAACGAATTGCCACGAAATCTGTATTCAGACAGTGCGAACGCAGCCATGGCGCCAAACAATAAAACGCAAAACAACGATACCAGTGTGACGATCAGACTGTTTTGAAAATACAGCAGAAAATCACCCTGCTTAAAGACGGTTTCATAACCGATTAAGCTGAAACTATCCTGATTAGGCAAAGCCAGTGGCTCGCGAAATATGGCTTTTCTTGATTTGAAAGAATTGATCAAGATCACAAATACGGGGAACAAAGCAATGATCGTATAGGTGATCAAAATGCCATGCGCGGCGACGGATCGAAACAAGGAGCGGTGTGCAGAATTCATTGTAATCACTCCTAAAACTGGTATCGACGCATGCGGGTCTGTATCAAGAAGAGATAAATACAAACGCCGATTAAGATGATGGCAAACATGGCCGATGCAATTGTCGAGCCCATATGCGGGTCACCCAACTGCAATTGGAAACCAAAGAAAGTGCGATAGAGGAATGTCCCCAAAATATCTGTTGAGAAATTCGGTCCAGCAAGCGCACCTTGCGCTGCGTAAATCAAATCAAACGCATTAAAGTTCGCCACAAATGTAAGAATTGAGATGATGCCAATAGATGGCAAAATCAGCGGTAGTTTGATCTTCCAGAACTGGCTCATTCCGGTGATCCCATCGCATTCTGCAGCTTCTAAAACTTCATCAGGAATGTTTAAAAGCGCAGCATAAATAAGCATCATTGGTATGCCGACATACTGCCATACTGAGATCAAACTCAATGTTGTGAGGGCATATTCTTCTTTGCCAAGCCAAGGCGCAAACAGGCTTTTCAGACCAACAGCATCAAGCAGGCTTGGCGCGATTCCCCAGATCGGGGATAAAATAAGTTTCCAACCAAATCCGATGATCACAAAGGACAAAATGGTCGGGATAAATATGGATGTGCGATAGAACGCACTCATCCGTAATTTGGGACTGCTTAGGAGTGCTGCCAACATAATTCCAATGGGATTTTGCACGGCCATATGAACGATGAAAAACCAAGTATTATTTTTAAGCGCATTCCAAAAACTCTCAGACCATCTGGGGTCACCAAAGAGCGTGCGAAAATTTTCAAGCCCAACAAATATGCGTTCATTATCAACATTACTGAAGAGCGATAATTGCAAGGTGCCAAACAACGGCAAAATCATAATGGTTGTGTAAACAAGGACGGCTGGCAGCAAAAACACCAGGATGTGCCATCGGGTTTTCTTTTTAGGAATTCCGTTTGCCATGATTAATTGCTCCCAGCCATTATTCTTAAAACTGGCAGGCCTAAACAATTAGGCCCGCCAACTATCTTATTTCATTTGTGGCTTATACCAAGATGCAAGTCCTTCTTGGAGACGTGCACCAGCTTCTTCAGGTGTTTCTGTACCTTTAATCGCAGCAACAGACGCATTCCAAGTTTCGTTTTCAAGGTTTGGCGTACCGCGTGACAGAATCTGATAAGTCGAACGGATACTTGAGCTACACTTACCACGCCAGGAGATAAATTCCTGTGCAAGCGGATCTTCAAGTGTCACCGGGGCATCAGATAGTGGGAAGAAACCAGGAAGCGCATTTGCGTAAAGTGACGCAAACTCACTTGTACCAACCCAATTTAGGAAAGTCTTCGCTGCTTCTGGATTTTTGGTTGCAGCATTCATGCCAAGACCGATATCGGTATGATCGGAGATATAGCAATCGTCGCCTGCATTTTGCACAGGTGGGAAGAAAGCACCCATTTTAAAGTCTGCTTGCGCATTGAACCCAGAAATTTCCCATGACCCTGCTGGATAAATTGCAGCGCGGCCCAAGGTAAATAAGTTCTGGCTGTCAGGATAAGTTTGAGCCTCAAAACCATCACCAAGATAGTCTTTCCATTTTGCCAATTGGCGATAAGGCGCGACCCAAGCTTCATCAGTTAGTTTTTGCTCACCGCGAATAAGCGCTATGCGGCCTTCCTCGCCTTTCCAATAGTTTGGACCAATATTGTTATAGCCCATTGTTGCAGCTTCCCACTGGTCATTGGTACCCATTGCCATTGGCAAATAGCTGCCATCTTCTTTGATTTTATCCAAAGCAGCAAAGAACTCAGCTTCTGTCGTAGGCACTTCAATACCCAGCTCTGCAAATGCATCTGCGTTATAAATGAAACCGTGAATCACAGAGGCCATTGGCACACAAAACGGGTTTTTGCCGTCATCGGTGATCCAAGCTGACTTGGCGACATCAGAGAAGTTTTTCATCCCTTCCAGATCTGCCAAAGATGCAAGTTGCCCTTTGTCATAAAGGCTCAATGATGCATCAAATGGACGACAGGTAATCAAATCGCCAGCGGAACCTGCTTCCAATTTGGAGTTCAACACAGCATTATATTCCGCCGGCGCAGATGGCGTGAACTTAACCTTGATACCTGGATTTTCAGCTTCAAAAGCTGGAATGATTTTGTCTTGCCAGATGGACAAATCATCGTTCCGCCAGCTTTCAATTGTCAATGTAACATCTTCAGCATTTGCAATTGTTGTCGTGCCTATAACTGTTGAACACAGTAATAGGGTCTTGATAATTGTGTTTCTCATGTCACTACTCCCTTAGTCGCGAAAATCACACTTTTTTCAATTCAGAGCCTTCGCCCTCTTTCAACATCGAAAGTGATGGTCGAAGTTTCTGACCGTTACTTTCAAGTAAAATCTCTGCTGTATGCTTGTCCTTCGCACCGCTTGCCAGCAATGTCGCAAGCTTGACGGATCCCGCGCCATAACTTAGCGCTGTATCAGCAGTCGCCGTGTCACATCCGGATATATCCATCACCATGTTTCGCGCGCGCTGCCTTAGTTTTTCATTGTCCGCTATTAAGTTGACCATATGCCCATCATGAACATGGCCAAGTTCGATCGCCATTAAAGTCGACATCATATTCAATGCTATTTTTTGAGCTGTTCCAGCGCCCATACGGGTTGAACCAGCGATCACTTCTGGCGGCGTTTGGAGACAAATAGATGCCTCTGCTGCATTCAACAAAGGCGTATCTGGATTATTAGCTATTGCCACTGTATGCGTGCCCAACGACTTAGCAAGCTTCAATGCTTTTAATGCGTAAGGTGTGGTGCCACTTGCAGAAAGCACAATAATTGCGTCTTTATCTGAAACATTTGCTTCCGCAATATCTTTAGCGGCAAGGTCTTCATCATCTTCTGGGCCACCGCGCAATTCTTTTAAAATCTCATCACCACCGGCCAACAGGATTTTGATGCGATCATGAGGAATGCCGAAGGTTCCTGGAAGTTCAAGGCCATCCGCCAGCGCCATTAATCCAGAGCTTCCTGCTGCACAATAGACAAGTTTACCACCAGATTTCACGCTTTGCGCTAGCAATGTAGATGCATGCGCAATCGCCGGCACAGCCGCCTTCACAGCCTTAGCCGCTGCAATCTGACCCTCAAACAAAATCAAAGCAGCTGCACCGACATCGAGATTGTCGATATCTCCGGCGTTTTCATGTCTTTGTTCGGTAGTTGTGCGACGCATATTTCGTTTCTCCTGCCATAAAGATACCAATTTAGAACCATTTGTCCAGCCTGACGTTAACCTTTTTAAGGCGATCCTGTGACTAACATCAAAATTATCCAATTAAATCAATATTTTGTGATAAAAAATATTTTTTCTCAAAAAAACCCTTGGTTAATGGTATTTAATTGGTATTATATGTTCGAGGAGTTTTTAATGAATTATCTTATCGGCGTAGATGGTGGTGGCACTGGGTGCAGGGCTGTTGTTTGTGACAGAACTGGCAAGCAACTCGGTATTGGCAAATCAGGGCCCGCCAATATCATGACCGACTTTGATAACGCGCAAGACAATATTATCTCAGCTTGCGCGGATGCCTTTAATAATGCGCAGATTCCAGTCAACGAACTTTCAAACGCCGACGCTTATTTGGGATTGGCTGGCGCAAATGCCGGCGACTACTCAGAACGAACTGCACAAAATCTTCCCTTTCGAAATTGTATTGTAGAAAACGATGCCGTGACTTGGCTGCAAGGGGCCATTGGAAATGCCGATGGTGCCGTCGCGATCATTGGCACGGGATCTGTGTTTATCTATCGCGTTAATGGTGAAGTAAAAACCGTGGGCGGCTGGGGATATATGGTTGGCGACCTTGGCAGTGGATCACGATTAGGTCGCGCCTTATTGCAAGAAACCTTGCTCACATATGATGGCATTCACGATGGCTCAGATCTAACGGCTAAAGTCTTGGCGCAATTTGATAACGATCCCAATGATATTGTCGAATATGCGCATAAAGCTCAGCCCGGCGAGTTTGGAACATTTGCACCTCTCATCTTTGAATACGCAAAACTGCGCGACCCAATTGCGCAGACCATATTGCGAAAAGCGGTCAATGATGTGGAAGAAACGCTCGATGCAATTTTGATCGATAAAAACCAAAAATTCTGCATGCTGGGTGGGCTGGGTAAGCTTTACGCGGACCTCATCAACAGCAATCTGAAAAAGCGAATACAGCCACCTTTGGGCGACGCGCTTACGGGCGCTGCATCGCTGGCGGTACAGCATTTTGCGAAGATGGAGGTGATATAATGGCAAGCGCGTTTGAAATTGCATTAATGCCGGAAAACTGGGCCAATCAATATAGCGGCCCGCTTTATCAGCAACTCAGAGATCACCTCAATCAGATCATCAGATCGGGCGGCATGCAGGCGGGCGAACCTTTACCTTCAGAACGCGAGATTGCTGAGATCGCAGATGTATCTCGGATCACGGTTCGCAAAGCAGTTCAGGAACTCGTCAAACAGGGTCTCGTTGTTCAAAAACAAGGTTCGGGCACAACCATTGCCCCGCAAACTCAACGCGTACAACAGTCACTGACACAGCTCACATCTTTCACCGAAGATATGGCCAGACGTGGCATGGTTGTGACCTCAACATTTTTGGAAAAAGGATTGTTTTCCCCATCGCCTGAAGAAATCATGGCACTTGGGTTAACATCTGACAGCATGGTTGCTCGGCTATCGCGCCTGCGCAAGGGAAATGGCAAACCTTTGGCTTTAGAGCGTGCTTCGCTTTCCCCAAAATATTTGCCTGATCCGGAAAATGTTGAGCCATCTCTTTACGAACATCTTGCGAGATCCGGACACAAGCCGTCTCGCGCAATCCAACGCATCTCCGCCATGATCTTGACCGGTGAAGACGCAGAATTACTAGAGATAGAAGAAGGTAGCGCCGGGTTGAATATTGAGCGAATTTCCTACCTGCCCACAGGCCAAGTTGTTGAGTTTACAAAGTCCATTTATCGCGGCGATTCTTATGACTTCGTTGCCGAACTACAAATCGGAGATCAAGGTAGCTAATGACACACCTAACTCACACACATATGGCGGCAGAAATTGCATCGATACCGGATTTAACCCGCCATTTTCTTACAAGCGATCGTGGAATAACCGAACATCTCGGCGCATTGCTTCGCCAACAAAATCCACATGTTGTAACGACAATCGCGCGCGGGTCATCCGATCATGCAGCCTCTTACATCAAATATGCAATTGAACTGCTGATGGGCATTCCTGTCTCCTCCACAGGCCCATCCATTAGTTCGGTCTATGGCGGTTCAATGCATCTTCAAAACGCGGCAACATTTGCAATTAGTCAGTCCGGTGAAAGCCCAGATATTATCGCCATGAGTGACACTGCAAAACAAGGTGGATCACTTGTCATATCTTTGACCAATAATTCCACCTCCCCGCTCGCGACTTTAAGCGATCAAAATATCAATATTGGCGCCGGTCCAGAACTCAGCGTGGCCGCGACAAAAACCTTTGTGTTATCGATCGTTGCCGGATTGACGGTAATCGCACATTGGAAACAAGACCAAGAATTACTTACTGCGATTGAAGATTTACCTTCAAATTTTGAAAAGGCACTTGATTGCGACTGGTCATCATTGGCAGATCACATAGCTTTTAAAAACACACAACAACAATCTTTATATGTATTAGGCCGTGGACCATCTTCTGCAATCGCACAGGAATGCGCATTGAAGTTCAAAGAAACCTGCCAATTACACGCTGAAGCTTTCAGCTCCGCAGAGGTTTTGCATGGTCCAGTTTCCATCGCGCAAGAAGGGTTTACGGTCCTTGCGCTCGCTGCCAAAGACGCTTCAAACCAAAGCGTAATCGATGCCTCAATGCAGATCGCCAAACAGGGTGTGGATGTGTTTATCACAGCAACCAATCAGCCCACCTTAAATTCAATTGGCTCGGTTCAAACCCAACACCCAATTACTGGACCTTTGGTGCAAGTAGTCAGCTTTTATAATTTCATAGAGCAGCTATCTCGAAAATTGGGGCTTAATCCTGATCAACCACCTCACCTCAACAAAGTGACCGAAACAGTATGAGCGACAAAACCGCATATATTGGCGCCAATATTTTTAATGGGCAACAAATGCATACCAATTGCGCACTGCTCATCAATGGTGGCAGGATTGGCGGAATTGTATCCGTTGAAGCACTCCACGACGATTATGCACGTGTTGAATTGAGTGGCGGCTTGCTCACACCAGGCTTCATTGATTTGCAAGTCAATGGCGGCGGCGGTGTTTTATTAAATCAAGATCCTTCTATCAAAGGCATTCAAACAATATGTAAAGCACATCTGCAATTTGGCACGACCTCGTTGCTGCCAACATTAATTACCGATGCGCCTGATGTTACAAAGCAGGCGATAGATGCTGCAATCGAAGCGGAAAGCACGAATGTGCCCGGCTTCCTTGGTTTGCACCTTGAGGGACCACATCTTTCAATGCAAAAAAAGGGTGCCCACAGCCCGGATTTAATTCGTCAAGTGACGGATCAGGATATTGAAATCCTGTGTGAAGCAAAAAAATATTTAAGTAAGTTGTTAATTACCATTGCGCCTGAATCAGTCAATTGCGATCAAATTTCACAATTGGCATCTTGTGGCATTCATCTCAGTTTGGGCCATTCAGCAGCAACGTCTCAACAGGCAAAAGAGGCATTTACCGCCGGCGTATCTTCCGTCACACATTTATATAACGCTATGAGCCCCCTCACCCATCGTGAGCCGGGAATTGTCGGTGCAGCTTTAAATGCAGATGATATTTATTGCGGGTTGATTGCAGATGGATTTCACGTCAACGCAGATGCAATAAACATTGCGCTCAGAATGAAGACCGGACGCGGTAAACTCATGTTGGTAACTGATGCCATGTCAACCATCGGTACCGACCAAGATGAGTTTGAACTAAATGGCCGATTGGTCAAGCGCGAGGGCGGTCGCCTGACCCTGTCTGATGGCACATTGGCAGGCGCTGATTTGGATATGATATCAGCTGTAAAATTTATGACGGAACAAACCAATTGTGATAAATTTGAAGCACTGCGCATGGCCTCAAGTTACCCTGCACAATATCTCAACATCTCACAAGAATATGGGCACCTTCGAAATGGCGCAGTTGCAAACTTTATTCACATAACCGATCATCTTGAGATCTCTTCCATTTGGCAAGATGGTGAAAAGAAGCAGTAGAAACTCATCGAATAGTCATGCGCTGACTACGATGAGAGTTTGTATTATTCGTCCCCTGAAGATGAGCCCATTGACATTTACTTAAAACGATCCGCCGCGAAAACGGACAAATCCAAATTCGAATGCTCGCC
>JAHDFS010000061.1:14584-18928 GCA_020628035.1 Rhizobiaceae bacterium | reverse complement strand
ATATTTAAGGCTGTCAGTAACTTGTTAGAATGATATATTCGACCTACTCCGTTTTAATCAAATAAGTTTCATAACGAGAACAAATAAGCCATGGTTGATAGTCTTATTATTGCTTATTCCATAATTATCCTCGCTGTTATAGGTTTTCAAATTGCGTTAATTTTGGGAGCACCTTGGGGCCGGATAACCCAAGGCGGCGCAAATGACGGAGCTTTACCTTCAAAGGGTCGCCTCATTGCAGGAGTATCCATAATCTTATTGCTGGGCATGATATTTGCGATGAATTCCATTTCCGGAGGATGGCCATTTTGGCCAAGATGGACAGGTTGGGTAACTGTGGGAATTAACGGCATCATGTGTATATTAAACTGGATCACACGATCACAACCAGAGCGCTATATTTGGGGCCCAATAACGACAGTTATACTCACCCTTGCATTGATGATCATGCTAATTTCAGACTAATAACGCACTTTTAGTCATATAATGAGCGCTTGTAATGATTATATTTCAAGGCATATATGACAGTGTATCTTAGTTTATATTTGTCTTCTTAAAGTCAATCAGGAAATCAACTCTGAATACCAGTGATAAAAATTAACACATCATAAACCATATAAAAATACAACTTTATGTGTTGTGGGGCAGAAGCAACGCGCTTCAAGTTTATTGATACGTTCAATAACGAAAGGAAACCCTATGATATCAGCGATATCTACAAACACGTATTATCCCACACAAATGATGGGATTGGAAAATGCTGTTGAAAGCACTGAAGAGCAAGGCAGACGACCACCACCTCCACCAAGAATGGGTGGTGAAGGAGAAATGAGTGGCGGTCCAAGCACCACCTCGATCAATGCAGAAGGTTCAATCAGTTCCATGATGATGGGACAAGAACCAAGCAGTAATCGTCCGCCTCCACCTCCAGGTGGTGTTAAACAAGGTGGCGGCGGTGAAGTTCAATCAACTGAAGCTGCAACAATTGAAGCATTGTTTGAAGACGATGAAGAAGAAGACTTTATTGCTTCCCTCACTGAAGATGAAGACGACACAACAGTGGATATCTTGGAACTCATTTCCATAATTTAGTAAAGTAATATACTTGAAACGGCTCCTGCGTAACTTGGAGCCGTTTCTTTGCATCTATTAGTTTGGCCAAGACTATTTGTGAAAGATCCCCCATCGCAAATGCTTCTTGATCGCCAGTCTCCACAAAATGAACGCCGTTAAACCAAGTAACAATAACTCCGCAAACGGACCCGCATACCAAATTCCAACTTCACCAAACCAAATTGGCATTAAAAATGTAAGCGGCATAGCAAATAAATAGGGTTTGGTGAGGCCTAAAATGGCAGCATATTTTGCCGATCCAATGGCTTGAAAATAAGAAGCAATCATCATCAAAGGCCCCATAATGAAAAACACCGATGTCATAATTGGTAATATTCTTGCAACTTCGGCAATCACATTGAGATCGTCAACAAAGTAGCTTGCAATCAAATCAGGCGTGTTCATCACAATGATTTGGATCAAGCTGCAATAGATTAAAGATATCCACAAGGCGAGTTGAAGGCTCTTATCTGATCTTTGAAAGAGTTCAGCTCCATAATTATTTCCCGCAATGGTTTGCATAGCAAAAGACAGACCCAATAATGGCAAGAACGCAAATGTGATAACGCGGGTGATGATCCCGTATGCTGAAATGGTATGCGTATAATTTTCGCTGCCGATCCATTGAAGTGCAGCAATAATAGCAACCGAGCCAAGCGCTAGTCCCAAAAAGCTTAAACTTTGCGGTGCACCCAATGCCACAATAGAACCCCAGTGGCCTCTTAATGAATGAGACAATATGTTTGAAGGTCGCAAATGCGTTTGTCCAATGAAACGGAACGCTAAAATAATCACAAAGGCCAGAGCCTGTGCAGCAGCTGTACCATAGGCTGAACCTGCTACACCCAACTCAAAAACAACAATAAGCAGATAGTTAAATCCAATATTTGTCACTGAAACTAAGAGGCTCATTGCTGTCATAAAGCCTATCCGCCCTTCATTTCGCAGCGCATCTGAATGAATGGATAGGACAAACAAAAGTGGTGAGAAGTAAACGGTAATTGCCAAATAGGTTAGCCCCATTTGCGCAAGGTTTTCCTCGCCTCCCGCAACCAGCAATGTCATGTCATGTCCTAGAAAAACAAAAAGAACGATCAGCAAAACTCCGAGGAACAGTGCCATTCCATGAGCGCCTGCGAAAACACCTCTTGCGCCATCAATGTTCTCAGCGCCCAAAAATCGCGCCAAAATACTCGACATGCCATTTGAAACCAAAGTCGATAATGCGACAATGAGCATATAAATTGGGAACATAAGGGTAACTGCTGCAAGGGCATCAGGCCCTACATAGATCCCCAAAAACAGCGCATCGGCGACGGATAACAAACCGTTCATACCCATGACAAAAATGATGGGCAAAGCGGTTTTAAAATAAATTCCCCCCAAGGAACCATTGGTAAATGAATTGGACGGTGGTTGAGACATTTCAATCATCTTTCTAACAATAACGCGCTGAAAAGATGGGACCCGCATTGCCATCCGCGCGAAATGCGGAAAAGGAACATATGAAAATGTCTTGATAGAGCTTAACCTAGACGAAAGTCAGCGGGAGGCAGGTGTCTATAACCTAATCGAGTGTGTATTCTTAAAAGATAATTACGTCAAGCAATCATCCGTATACAAGCAGATCTAACGTAATTCTCATCCTGAAAATAAAAATGCCCGCTTGCGCTTTTAGAAAGATCGCCAACGAGCATTTATACACATGATTAAAAGGAAAAGAGTTTCTTTTTTCTAAGCTGTTCCTCTAACCGGTCGATCATTGGTAATATTAAATTTCATGCCATCCAGCAGCTCAACCAAATCCGGTCGCGCAGCTGGACCATTGGAAATGTCCACCAGCATGAGCGAACCATCTGGTTTGATTGCAAATGTGCCAGGTTCGGCAAACAAATCTGTTGTTTCGGCCTCAGAAAGTGGTTCTGATACATAAAGGCCGAGCTTGCGCATGCGGTCAACTTCAAGCCCGTAACCGAGTTCGAACTTCCAACCAAATTCTTGCTGATCGGCCAGCGCTTTCTCTTTGGTATCTGCTGATACAACCACGACATCCATGATTGCTGTCCAATCGGCTAACATGTCATCGAGCTTATTCAAATATCGTTTGCACCGCGGGCAATGTTTGCCTCTGTAAACCACCAGCATTGTCCAACGATCATTGCCCCCACCAATTGTAATGGCTTCGTCAGCACCTAAGACATTAATCTCAAATGGTTCGATTTTTTCGCCAACCAATGGCTTATGATGTGTCATTCAAAATATTCCGTGTGATTGGTATGTATTTGCTCAATCGTCTTATCAAGTCGCGCCAAATGCGTCCGCGCAACATCTGTAGCCAGTTCCGGCGACCGATTTTTCAATGCCTCGGCTATACGAATATGATCATCGAGTAGAATGGCAAACTCATCTTTACGATCCAGACTTAACACACATAAACGATCGACTTTTTGTTTGCTTTCTTCAATGGTCGTAAATGCAAGAGAGCAACCACCCAGTTCGCAAATCAACTTATGAAAATCATAATCTATCGAATGAAAACGATCCGCTTGTCCATTGCGCAGACATTGGCGTTGTTTTTCCAGGTTTTCTTCAAGTATAGCGGCTTTGCTGTCATCCCATATCGTGCAGGCATGGCGAATAACTTCAAGCTCGACAGCTAAGCGGACAAAACGAGCATGACCAATAAGCTCCATAGAAAACCCGCGCACTTCTGTCGCGCGCTGAGGACGAATAAGAAGCAGGTCTAGATTTTCAAGTCGGTTAAAAGCATCTCGAACAGGCTGGCGGGAAATACCAAAGCGTTTTGCAATGTCTGATTCGGACAATTTGGTACCGGGCAGCATATTTAAGGTGGTGATATCTTCATACAATTTGTCAAAGACAATATCTGTGGCTGTACGCCTTTCAAATTTTTCCGCTATGTCCTGCATGAATTTATTCTTCCGCTCCCCGGTATTAACAGCATTTTGGATATCCCGAATTTCAAGGCCTTGCAAGTAGCCAAGACCGGAATATCCCCCTCTTCCCGCATCAAACAGCCGAAAGCAAAAACTGCATTTCAACGTTTCAAATTATCATAACTGAGAAAATCCCACTTGACAATACTAGCATACTAGTCTTCTAATATGCTCAGAATTTATGAATATTGCGATCAGAAATTGATCGAGGTTGCGAAGAATATGCGGGGGAGATTATGGTTTTAGACATCTCAAAACCAATGGATTTGACTGG
>JAHDFS010000061.1:0-14484 GCA_020628035.1 Rhizobiaceae bacterium | reverse complement strand
TTCTTGTTCACGTAACAGGCGGTCTCGTTGCACGTAAGCCACTTGCTGAAATGGATCTCGAGCATTGGGACTATGTTATGGCACTCAACGCTACATCCTTCATGCGCGCTGCAAAAGAAGTGCTGCCTTATATGAATGATGGTGGTTCCATTGTCGGATTGGCAAGTCAAGCTGGTCGCGATGGCGGTGGACCGGGCGCGTCAGCTTATGCAGCATCAAAAGGTGCTGTTATGACGTTCACGCGTGCACTAGCCAAAGAATTGGGACCAAAAATCAGAGTGAATTCGATCTGCCCTGGCATGATTGACACTGATTTTCATAACATTTTCACAAATTCTGACGTGCGCAAGCATGTTGCAAATATCACCCCATTAAAGCGCGAAGGATCACCAGAAGATGTTGCGAATTTAGCGGCATTTTTAGCGTCCGATAGCGCTGCATTTATTACCGGAACGAATGTCGACATCAATGGAGGCATGCTCTTTTCGTAATGAGAATTCTAAGGAATTCAAATAGTTATCAAAACAGTACAGGGAGGAAATCATGTACAAAAAACTATCAACTCAGCTCCTAGGAGCCGCAACAGCTTTGTCACTATTATGTGGTGCAGCCGCCGCTGCTGAATGGCGTGCTTGGAACATTCATAATGATGGTCACCCAAATACAGGCGCTATGGATCGTTTTGCTGAGCTAGCTGCAGAAAAAACAAACGGCGAAGTAAAAATCGAAGTCTTCCACGGTGGTGTTCTTGGCACACAGCCAGACGCTCTTGAGCAAGTTCGCATTGGTGCGATCGATGTCGGCAACTTCTCAATGGGTCCAATCGGCCCAATGGTCAACGAGGCAAACCTCGTTTCACTGCCATTTATCTTCAAAAGCGTGCCTCACATGTTCCGTGTGATGGAAGGTGAAGCTGGCGAAATCATTTCAAAAGCTATGGCTGCTGAAAATCTATTGCCACTTGCATGGTTTGATGCAGGTGCACGTTCATTCTACGCACAAAAAGCCATCAACACACCAGCTGATGTTGAAGGTCTGAAAGTTCGCGTAATGAACAACAACCTCTACACATCTATGATTTCAGCATTGGGTGGCAACCCATCACCAATGGCATTCTCTGAAGTTCAGCAAGCGCTAAAAACAGGCGTTGTTGATGCTGCGGAAAACAACTTCCCTTCATATAAAAGTGTTGGTCACTTTGAAGTGACAAAGAACTACTCATTGAGTGAGCACTTGATCATTCCTGAGTGCATTTGTGTAAACACTGCAAAATTCGAAGCATTGTCAGCTGACATGCAAGCAGCTGTTAAAGCAGCGGCACAAGAAGCTGCACTTTACCAGCGCGAACTATGGGCTGTTGATACAGACAAAGCGCGTAAGGACGTTGAAGCTGCTGGCATTCAAGTCAACGAAATTGCAGACAAAACACCATTCCAAGAAGCAATGGCTGCCGTTTATGACGAATATTTGGCTGCAAACCCAGACATGAAGACACTTGTAGAACTTGCTCAATCAACTGAGTAAACTCGTCTTCAGTTAAAAAAACAAGGCGTCTGGCCTCGCAATGCGTGTCAGGCGTCTTCGTCTTGGAGGGATTTTAATGACGCAATCCACAACGCAAAATGCGTTTATACGCAAAATGAATTCGGCGTTCGATTTCATAACAAAGATATGTTTCATCCTTGCCGGAACTGCGCTCGTATTAATGACAGTTCTATTCGCTTGGCTGGTATTTGGCCGTTATGTATTAAACGACACGCCAACATGGGTTGAACAACTTTCCCTTCTTTTGGTGATGGTGATCGCATTTTTTGGTGCCACTGCGGGCGTTCATCAACATACACATTTATCGGTCGTCGTATTCCGAAGCATAGTACCTGAAAAAATCCGCCTCGTTTTTGTTGTGGTTTCAGACTTTTTAATGATGGTATTTGGCGGGCTCATGTTTTGGTACGGTATTGATTTAACCGTATTTAAATGGCGCGCACTCATTCCGCTTCTTGAATGGAATGAAGGGTTACGCTCGCTACCCCTTACAATTTGCGGCGCACTAATTTTTCTAATCTCAGTCGGTCATCTTATTCGTGTGTTTACCCGCACAGATGAACGCCACGACAGCATAGAACAAGGATAATAGCATGGGATTGGCGTTACTACTGGGAACCTTCGCAGTTTCCGTTATCATCGGAATGCCCGTTGCGTTTGCGCTCGGCATCGCATCATTGGCCGCATTTTGGTATGAAGGTCTGCCCCTTCTCGTTGGTTTCCAACGCATTATTTCAGGGATCAATGTCTTCTCACTCATGGCGATACCATTTTTCATTTTCGCCGGTGATCTCATGTTCCATGGCGGCATTGCCATGCGCCTAGTGCGTTTTGCACAATCAGCTGTTGGTGCGGTTCGCGGTGGACTGGGCGTTGTGAATGTATTCTCGTCTATGCTCTTTGGCGGCATTTCAGGGTCCGCCATTGCCGATATTTCTGCGCTGGGTTCCATTTTGATCCCCGTGATGAAAGACAAAGGTTATGATGCCGATTATGCCGTCAACGTCACTGTGACATCATCAATCGCTGGTATCATCATTCCACCAAGCCACAATATGATTATTTTCGCACTCGCAACAGGCGGTGCGGTATCCATCTCAAAATTGTTCTTAGCTGGCGTTGTCCCTGGCATTTTGATGTGTTTGTGTCTTGCAGCAACGGCATATTTCGTTGCGGTAAAACGCGGCTATAGTGCGGAAAAATTCCCCGGCTGGAAGATCTTAGCGCTCAACTTTGCCAGTGCCATCCCTGGTTTGATGACTGCGATCATCATTGTGGGCGGTACGCTGTCTGGTGTGTTCACCGTAACAGAATCTGGTGCATTTGGTGCAATGTACGCATTCATTGTCACGCTTCTAGTTTATCGCAATATCACATGGGATAACTTTAAGATCGCAGTTGTCTCATCTGTGCGCACTACATCAATGGTGATGATCTTGATCGCCTGTGCCGGCGCCTTTGCTTATATGCTCACATTCTATCGCGTGCCTACGAAGACGGTTGAATTGCTAACTGGCATTACGGACAATCCAATTTTGATCCTTCTTATGATCAATGCCGTGCTTTTGCTTTTGGGCATGATCATGGATATGGCCGCGCTTATCCTCATCTGTACACCTATCTTCTTGCCGGTGGCATCAAGCTTAGGGATGGATCCAATTCAATTTGGGATCATGATGCTCGTCAATCTTGGTTTGGGATTGTGTACACCACCGGTTGGCACCTGTTTATTTGCCGGATGCGCAGTGGGTAAATTACCGATAGAGAAGGCTGTCAAAACCATTTGGCCGTTCTATATCGCAATTTTCATTGCACTTATGTTGATCACATATGTTCCAGCAATATCACTCACATTACCAAACCTGATTTCAGGCTAATTGATCCCAAGACAAAGAGCAGCCGCTGGATGAAAATTCAGCGGCTGTTTGCGTTTCTTAAGATATACCTTGAGACGGTTTTGCTAATCGCTCATGCTCTTGCGTTTAATGCCCCAGCCTATGGTTTTAACACGATTACCAGGTAATTTTGGATCATCACCCCATATCGCTTCATAGGTATCAAATGCACATCCTGCTTTTTGCAAGCTGACAAAAACGATAAACAATGCAATCCACCATCCGATAATGATAATCCACATCCATATTGCTGCATTCACAAGCCACAATCCGAACAATGTCGTCAGCCAGGCAACAAAAAGGCAAAGATAGCCAACACTTTTGTGGAAATATTCAAATGCGTTTCGGCGTGGCGTCATATCAAAATGGTCACCGCGGATTGTGCCCGTGCGTTCGACCTCAGTTGGTCCACCTTTAGACCCGCGAAGCCAACCCGCAAGATATTGCGCAGAGCACAAAACAATTGTCAGCCAGCCTACCCATTTGTGAAAAAATGCATTCTCATAGCTACCGGTTTCACCCCAAACAAGCCACATAGCAGCAACAATGAGCACACCACCGAAATACTGAAAGATCAGATGGCTTTTCCACCAAGTTTGGTTATCTAGCTCCTCAGGCCATTTTTGTTTCGGCATGATCTTAAAAAATCTTGCCGACAAAATGCCCAATGGGATTAAAAAAGACCATGTCGCGACCATCAGTCGGGCATGCCAGGAGACGCCCTGGCTTATTTCGTGAAGCCGACTGGGATCAATGGGTGATAGCAACCATTCCATTGTAATATCAGCCTTTAACCGCACCCGCTGTCATGCCGGTAATGATCTGGCGTGAAGCAAAGAGAGTAAAGATGATCGGCGGGATAGCAAGCAACATACCGGTGGCCATGATCACGCCCCATTCAATATTGAATTCGGACATATTGTTCACGATCAAAATCGGCACGGTTTTTGTATCACGATCAGACAATGCACTGGCCAGAAGATATTCGTTCCAAGCAATGCGGAATGTAAAGATCGCAGCAGCAGCAAGACCAGGCTTAATGAGTGGCAAGACGATCAAGAAAAAGACACGATAGGGTCCGGCGCCATCAATGCGTGCGGCTTCTTCAAGCTGACGTGGAACCTGAACGATAAAGCTCTGCAAAATCCAGATCACAAAAGGAAGGTTCATCGCAACATAGATGAGTATAATGCCTGAATGCGTACCGGCAAGACAAACATCCCCTCGCCCGCCAAACGTATCGCGGATCAGCGCACCCAAAAATGATGTTTTATCAATACAGAATTCATTGTTCCACAAGCCAAAAACTGGAACCAACAGAACGGCAGGTGGAACCATGCGGACCATGAGCGTACCGCCTGAGACAACATCGCGTCCCATAAATTTAAAACGAACCAGCGCATAAGCTGCCATACATCCGATCACCAACGTTAAGATCGTTGAAATGAGCGCAATTACCAACGAATTGATGAGCGAACCGCCAAATTTAAGCGAGCAGAAATCCAAGTGATCCAGCTCATAAGGCAATACATCACACAAAGCTGTTTCATAGTTCTGGATCGTTGGTAAGAACAACAATCCTGATGTGCCAGATAGAATATCAACATCAAGCTTGAATGAATTGACGAACATTAAGGCGACAGGGCCAACGGCCATGAACACAAGTGCAGCTAAAAGGGCGAAATAACCTGGATGCTGTTTGTCGTAATTTTTAGTGGCACTAGACATTATGCATCCCCCTCTTTTGCAGCTCGCAGACGCGCCGCTCGATTTTCGACATATTTATTGTAGGCAATCATCGAAAGTGTAAAAATAAGTAGTAAAATCAATAGGTAGTTTGACATCGCAGCCGCCACGCCAAGCTCTCGGAATTCGGTCGCAGTCCGCGAAATTCTAAGCGCTAGAATTTCTGTAGAGAGACCCGGACCACCTTCAGTCATGACCAAAATCACCTCAAGCACTTTGAACGCATCAATCAAACGGAGCAGACAAGTGACGATGAGAACTGGCATCATGAGAGGTATTTTGATATAGATAATTTGTTGCCAACCGGTGGCACCATCAATCCGCGCAGCTTCGAGCGTCGATTTTGGCAAAGACTGAAGCGCAGCAAGCGTGAGAATGAAAATAAACGGTGTCCATTGCCAAATATCGGCGATGATAATCGACATCAAAGCATGTTGGCCGAGCCAATCCACCCCTTCAAAACCCATTGATTTCAAAAAGCGGTTAAATGTACCCACAGTTGGGTGATACATATAGCGCCACATAAGACCGACAACCACAGGGGCGATCATCATTGGCAAAATGAACATGGTTCTTAAGATAGAGATGCCGCGAATATTGCGATCAAGAAGCAGTGCAAGCCCTACTCCGAGCAACATTTCAATAGAAACAACGGCGAAAGCAAATTTGAGTGTAACACCTAGGCTCTCATGAAAAGACGGATCATTGAGCAGCGTAATATAGTTTTTAAAGCCGACGAATTCCGTTTCGCCAATGGTCTGGCTAGGGTCCCATTCACGGAAGGATCCATAGACCATGTAAAGCAACGGATATAACAGCGCGATCAGCATAATAATTGCAGCAGGTGCTAAAAACACAAACGGCGCTAGTCGATTTATAGAAGCATTATTCATCGTAATTGCCAAAAACAAATAAGAGGTGTTTTAAAAGGTGGGCCCGCCCCCTAAAGACGGACCCTCGCGAGTTCTTGGAGGAAACTATTGCCAGGTGTAGTAACCGGCTTCTTCCATCACAGCTTTGGTGCGTTCTGCAACGCCATCAAGCGCTTCTTTGATATCGAGATCTTCTGTCAAAACTTTTGACAAAGTTGTGCCGATATCAGCGTTGATTTTACCCCAAACTGGGATGATTGGACGCCAGTCTGGATCGGCATATTTAAGTGCTTCACCAAATGTCGCCATATGTGGGAACTTCGCGTTTACATCTGCATCTGCGTGTGTTGAGAAGCGAGATGGGTTACCACCAGCAAGTGCTACAAGCTTGTCGCCTTGCTTGGATGTGAGCCATTGCATAAGCAAGAAGGCTGCTTCTTTGTTTTCAGCATTTTTTGGAATGCCGATACCAAAACCACCTGTTTGCGAACCGCGACGTGTGCCCATTGGGTGCATTGCCCAACCAACTTTGCCAACAACTTTTGATTTTGATGGATCGTTGATCTGGCCAGCAACAACAGTTGTGTCGAGGAACATGGCTGTGTCACCATTTAGGAATGAACCAAGCGCTTCACCGAAACCAAATGAAGATGCGCCTTCTGGACCGCAATCAACAATTTGCTTTAGTGCGTTGGCGGCTTTTACACCTGCATCATTATTGACAATTGGGTTCCAATTATCATCAAACACACGGCCACCCAGTGGAGCTAAGTGCAACAAGAATGCATGTGATGCATGGTGACCAGACGCAGCACGTGAAGAAAGCCCACCCATGCCCGGCTCTAGCTCAGGAATTTTACACGCTGTTTCAAGCAACTCGTCATAAGTTTCAGGAACTTTCAGACCATGCTTTTCAAAGATATCTGTGCGATAGCCCAAAACAGATGTTTCTGAACCGTAAGGCACACCAAACAATGAACCTGTTTTGCCTTCAAGATAACCTTTGTTACCGCCAGCAAAACCAATGTTATAGACGTAACCGTCGATCAGATCGCTTGCATCATAGCTTGGGTCCGCCAATTTAGGGTTCATGAAGTAACGTGCTAAATTTTCAAGCTGGTCAGCATACACATAGTCGGCTTTTGAGAAGACCACATATGCGATCAGATCGTAATCACCTTCATCTTGAGCAAGTTCCAAAGTTTGGCGCTCACGCATTTTCAAATATGGCAATTGGTCAACTTCAACTTCAATGCCTGTTTCCTTGGTAAATTCAGGCAATATCTGCATCACAGCATTATAGTGCGGGTGTGCAGGGAAGTTTACAACAAGCGTTGTACCTTCATATTCCTTATAAGGGTTAGAAAGCGCAGTTGTGGCTAGCATTGCTAGTCCAGCTGTCGCTCCGGCAATTTTAGATATGGTTTTCAGCATAAGATCCTCCCAATATACTGTTGTTCAAAATGGATGTTAGAAACGGATTTCTGATTTGCGATCAAAGATCATGATGTCCTCAGGCTTCACGCCAAAGGTAACAGTTTCGCCAGACTGAACGCGGCGCGTACTATTAATTTCAACCAACACTTCTGCATTGCCGCAGCGCGTTGATAGGACCGAAGTAGTCCCCAAATATTCAGCAACACTCACTTTCAAAGTGATGCTAGCCTCAAGGTCATTATCTAAACTCAGTGATGATGGTCGAATGCCGACATAAACTTCGCTATCTTTGGCATCTTGAAGCTTGGATGAAAGTTCAGCCGATAACGGCATAGAAAAACCATCACCTGAGACCCAAACTCGTTCATTTTTCTGAGACAAAACCCCATCCAGGAAGTTCATGGTTGGGCTACCCATAAATCCGGCTACGAATTTATTGACTGGGCTTTTAAATAGCTCTTCCGGTGATCCTTGCTGTTGGATAATGCCGTCACACATCACAACAATGCGATCACCAAGCGTCATCGCTTCCACCTGATCATGGGTCACATAAATCATGTTTTTGTTGATGCTCTGACGCATTTCAGCGAGCTCAGTCCGCATTTTAGCGCGCAATTTTGCATCTAAGTTCGACAAAGGCTCATCAAACAAGAATGTCGATGCGTCACGCACCAAAGCACGGCCCATCGCCACACGCTGGCGCTGACCACCTGACAGTTCTGCAGGTTTCCGGTCAAGCAAATGACCAATATTGAGCATGTCAGCTACTGTCTTCACCTTTTGGTCAATTTCAGACTGAGGGCGTTTTTGTAAACGCAAGGCAAATGACATGTTCTTTGCGATATTCATATGAGGGTAAAGCGCATAATCCTGGAACACCATCGCAATGTCGCGATCCTTTGGTTCCAATTTGCTGATGGGGTTACCATCGAAGAAGATCTCACCACCGGATAGAGTTTCCAGTCCAGCCAAGATCCGCAATGTTGTGGATTTGCCGCAACCTGAAGGTCCGACCAAAACGGTAAATTCACCATCATTGAGTTTTAGATCGAGAGGAGGCAGTACACGAACTGAACCATAACTCTTCTCGACCTGTTGGAGCATAATTTCGGGCAAAGTGCTTTTCCCTCCCAGAGCCGCGCTGCAAATAAATCTGTCATAATGAGATAGGAATTTGCATTCTCAAGCAACCGAGGTTATGAATAAACTACGTTAGCGCTAACGTAAAAGTAACGAAATTCACTTTAATAAATCATGATAATAAATTGAATTAAAATAATAAAATGCCACAGAAACAAAAACCCAAAATTGAAGATGTCGCACAAGCAGCAGGCGTGAGCATCATGAGTGTTTCCCGTGCTATGCGAGGTGTTGAAGGAATCTCCCAAAAGAAAAGAGAGCAGATTCTAAAGATCGCGCGACGCATCGGATATTACCCAAATAACGTAGCTGTTTCGCTTGCCGCCTCCAGTTCCAACCTTGTGGGCGTATCTGTCCCTACACTTTTTGGCACTGTGTTTTCAGAGATCTATGACGGCATGCGTTCGACATTGGAGAAGTCCGGATTTGCTACGATCATTGATGTGTCTGATTACTCAATAAGCCATGAGGAAGCTTGGGTAGAACGAATGATTTCCTGGCAACCCGCTGGCTTGGTCCTCACTGGTGTTGATCACAGTGAACGCACCCGAGATGCGTTAAGGCGGGCAAAAATCCCTGTTTTGGAAATCTGGGATTACACAGAAGATCCAATCGATCTTTGCGTTGGTGTGGATCATCTCAAAGCGGGCGCGCAGATGGGTACTCACCTTACCGAGCTAGGATATAAAAACCCTGCTTATGTTGGCGTTCAAAGCGGTAAAGACCCACGCGCGGATCGCCGCTTTCAAGGTCTGGAACAAAGTTTCGATGATGCGGATTGCCAATTTTGTGCGCAGGATCGTGATGCGATTTCAGCAACTTTTGAAGCAGGGTTTAAAGCGACTGAGCGTTTGTTTGAAGATGAAACAATCAACCCAGATGTCATCTGTTACTTACATGATAATATGGCATTTGGCGGCCTCATGTATTGCGAACAAAATGGGATTTCCTGCCCCGAAGATATCGGCATCATTGGATATAATGGCCTCGCGATTAACGAAGTGTTGGCCAAACGAATTACAACAGCTATCACCCCACGATATAAAATGGGGCAAGATAGTGCCTCATTGCTGATCGCTAAAATCTTGGGCGCCAAGACAAAGAGAACAATCTCACATCCAGTGATAATCGAAGAAGGTCAGACAACGCGATCGCAATCGAACTGATTGTTTGTGCCTGTCACACATGTCGTATGGGTCAAAACTTGTTATAGTCCTTTTCGTGAATCAGCGATAACACCCAACATGGAGCGCATATGAAAATCGTGATCCTCACCGGCGATGAGATGCGTCACCAATATTTTCGCACCAAAGTCGCGATCGCTGATGGCATTACGGTTTTGGCATCCTATTGTGAAGGTGTGGAAAAAAGTCTTACTAATCAGGTCAGCAACAATCCAGATGCTAGCGAACTTGAACGCCTACATGTCACCGCGCGTGCGCAGGCAGAAACAGATTTCTTTGCCCAATCGCTTAACTCGATGAGAGATCAATCCAATGCCAGAAAAATAGCTAAGGGTGCAATCAATGATGCTGATATCGTGCAAGAGATTATTGCACTTAATCCAGACCTCTTGATTTGTTATGGCTCGTCACTCATTAAATCCGAATTGTTGCAAAAATTTGAGGGCAAATTCCTCAATGTCCATCTTGGATTATCACCCTATTATCGCGGTGCCGGAACCAATATTTGGCCGCTGATTAATGGCGAACCGGATATGGTTGGCGCGACGTTTATGTATATCGATGAAGGGATCGATACGGGAAACATCATTCACCAGATTCGGGCGGATATTTATTTGGGTGATAGCCCACACTCCATTGGTAACCGCCTCATTACCAAAATGACGGATACCTATATCCAACTCATTTTGAACTTTGATAATCTAACTCAAGAAAAGCAACCGCAATCAGAAGGTAAGCTTTACCTGCAAAAGCATTATGACAAAGATGCCTGCCGAAAGCTCTACGACAAGTTCTCTGATGGGATGATTGAAGCCTATATTCGAAATTACGATCCGGAAAATCTACCCTATATCGTCAACAATAAGGGTGTTTCGGGCGCATGAAGTCGATTATGTATCATTACGTGCGGGAATATGATCCAGTGCATCCAAATTTCCGTTTTTTGGATATTGAAAACTTTCGTCGCCAACTTGGTTATTTCGACAAAAACTACGGCTTTGTCGCACAAGATGAATGGCAGAATTACGTTGCAAATGGCCAAATGCCTGATCGAGACGGGAAAGTTTTTCTCACTTTTGACGATGCGATGAGCTGTCACTATGATTTTGTATTTCCTGAGCTTGTGAAACGCGGGTTATGGGGCATTTTTTATGTCCCAACTTCTCCCTATACCAACGACTTGATTTTAGATGTGCATCGCATCCATCTTTTGTGCGGGGCAATCGATGGTGCTGAGCTCTTCTCAGAAGCGATGAAACTGGTTGATCTTGAGATGATCCCTGATGCAAAACGCAAAGAGTTTCATGAACAGACCTATACCAATCAGACCAATTACGAAGGCGTATCCGAATTCAAACGTTTGCTGAACTATTTCATCGATTATGAGCACCGCACCGGCTTTATCGATGTGCTAAGCAAGGTTTTTGACTATGAGTTCTCTGCATCGTCATTTTATGTTGAAGAATCTCAACTCCAACAAATGAAAAACGCGGGCATGATCATTGGTTCGCACACAGTTACGCATCCGGTGATGAGTAAACTCGACAAAGACGATCAATATAAGGAAATCCACGGTTCGTTTGAGTTTCTTAGTGCGCTTGGATTGATCGATCATAAAACCTACTGCCACCCCTATGGTGGATTTCACACATTTGACGACAACACAATCAGCCTACTAGATGCTGAAAATGTCGCCTATTCGTTTAATGTGGAATATCGAGATATTAAGCCGAATGACATCAAAACCAACAGGCAATCCCTGCCCCGGTTTGATTGCAATTTGTTCGAACATGGTCAGGCTTCGTAAAACCTCGACGTTCTGTTCTTAAGGGAAATATTTCGAATACGACCAGGCTTCACTTGGCGATTGACGCTTAAAGATCGCGCGATCATGCAATCTGAATGGCTTGTCCATCCAAAATTCCATGTAAGTCGGCGTTATCTTATAGCCATTCCAATAATCTGGACGGTCAATCTTACCGATATTAAACCGCGCAGCTTCTTTCACCACAGCCATCTTAAGCTCATTACGATGTGAGATTGGCCTAGATTGCTGACTGGCCCAAGCACCAATACGGCTGCCGCGGGAACGAGAGTTAAAATATTTGTCCGCCTCGTCAGCAGAAACCATCTCAACATTGCCCCGAATACGGATTTGGCGCTGCAGAGATTTCCAATGAAACACGCAAGCTGCCTTCATATTATGAGCAAGCTCATTGCCTTTTTGAGATTCAGAATTGGTGTAAAAGGTGAAACTTTCACCATCCATGCCTTTGAGCAACACCATGCGAACATTTGGCATGCCATCAGCGTCCACCGTCGATAAAGCCATCGCATTTGGATCATTAATCTCATGCTTTTCAGCAAGTTCCATCCATTTGTTGAATAATTCAAATGGCTCCGAATTCTCAATTACATTGGCATCATTGTCGAAAGCTTCATCAAGCCCGTCAAATTCTTTTTCCATTGGTGGAAACCTCGGTCAATAAGATCAGATTGTGGTGACATTAGTGATTTAAAACGCGCTGGCAAGCCCGAAGCGCATATTCAAAATGTCGCAATAAATTGATAAGAAGATTATAGATTGCTTAAACCAAATTTTTCGAGCAAATCAACAAGCATCTGTCCGGCTTGAACGCGGTGCTCTTTATGCACTTTGACAGCAACATCGCCTTGCCCAGACTTAATAGCATCCAACACCTTGCGGTGATCTTTATTCGATTTCGTCGGGATCGGGCGAAGCTTTAATGTAAGCATACGTGCACGCTTTACCTGATCAGTGTACATGTCAAAAATATTGATCACACGTTGGTTTCCTCCAAGCCGCACAAGCTCAGAGTGAAACTTATCATCTGCCACGGCCCAGGCTTCGAGATCCTTATCTGAAAGCGCAGCTTCCATATCTCGAATAGCGTTTTCTGCACCTTCAAATTCTTCGTCTGGATGATTTTTACTGGCTGCCAAATCAGCTGATAAGCATTCAAGCTCTGTCAGGATCTGATAAATCTCTGTCATATCTTTGGACGAAATTGATAAGATACGAACCCCATGTCGCGGCATTACAGACACAAGACCTTGCGCTTCTAGTATGAGTGTTGCCTCGCGAACCGGCGTTCTGGACATACCAAGTAGGCTTGCCAGTTCAGCCTCCAGATGATTAGTGCCGGCTTGCAGCTCATTAGAGAGGATCATATCTTTGAGCGTATCAACAGCAAGAAAAGTATTAGGTTTTCGCTTCTGGTTCGTGAGCTTTCCATTTGCTTTGATATTCGCGTCTTGCATCATTAAAACTTTGCTTCCCAATACTTTATCCAACACCGCTTAAAGCGGTCACCCCAAAATGGCATAAAATTACCGAACAGCACAATGCAGCATTATCCAAGAAATGCAATGATTTCTGGCCAATTCGCTACAAAAACTCCGCACAGATTTGATCCGTTTGGTAAAAACACCCCAAATGATTCTTCAATGTCATCAGTTTGTATTGTCAGGCTAATCGCCTGATTTATAGCAGTTTTCTCCTTATCTAAATCAACCAACTTAAATTTATCCATTAATAAATTTGACAATTTATTTATTAATGTATACGTAAATTATCAGCCAATATTGAATTTAGGAGGAACACATGAAAAATACAGTATTGAAACTAGCGGCAGCAGCTGCGATTACATTTGGAATGGGCAGCGCTTCTATGTCTGCAGAATATCCATTTCGCGACATCACAACAGCTGTTGTATGGGGCGCAGGCGGAGGAACGGACTCCATCAACCGCATGATCATGGCTGAAATGGAAAAACATCTACCCGTCGGCATTTCCGTCATCAACCAAACAGGTGGTGTCGCAGGATCAAATGGCATGGTTTACGTTATGAACCAACCAGATGATGGCTACACAATGGTTGGTCTTTCAGAATCTAACGTCACAGCTGCTGTCCAAGGCGGTTGGGATAAAAAATTCGAATTCTGGCATCCGTTCATCGTAGGTGGTTCACCTGATTTGATCTCTGTACCAGCAAATTCACCATATAACACTTTGGAAGAATTAGTTGATGCAGCAAAAGCTGCACCAAATTCTATTCCTGCAGCAGCATCCGGTTCTGGTTCAATTCACCACCTGAACTTGCTTGCAATTGAAAATGGTTCAGGCGCAAAGTTCAAATTCGTGCCTTACAAAGGGTCTGCGCCTGGTCAAGAAGCCGCTATTGCCGGCGAAGTTGCACTTGTTGTGACATCATTGGCTGAACAAGCACCATTGATCGCTGGTGGTAAATTGAAGCCATTGGCAATGCTGACACCAGAAGCTGCTGATTTTAATGGTCAAACAATCCCATCAGCATTTTCTAGCTATGATGGCTTAGATAAATACCTTCCATTGAAACAAGCCATCGGTTTTGCGCTACATGCGTCAGCACCTGATGAAGCAAAAGCTGCGATCACAGCGGCGTTTGATAAAGCGGTTGCATCTGATGTTGTTGCTGAGTGGGCGAAAGCCAACAACTACGATGTATCAGGCAAGTCTGGTGCAGAAGCATCTGCAATCTTCTCAAAACTGGAAAGCACATTTGCTTGGACACTTTGGGATCTAGGAGCAGCAAAAGTTGATCCGTCAACACTTGGTATCACCATAATTTGATACATTCCATCCACCCTGGAACGTTGCTGGCA
>JAHDFS010000060.1 GCA_020628035.1 Rhizobiaceae bacterium | reverse complement strand
TCTGCAAATTGAAGCAAAGATAAAACGGCTCGAAAACGCTTATAATGAGCTGGTTTTGAGCTTTACAAATCCCACGGCTAGTCATTTAAGCCAACTTCGATACATCCTAAATTCTCATATTGCTGGTGAGATTGTAACAACTGCAGATATCCTAGCTGTTGCCGATGACGAGGATAAGCCCAAAAAGCAAAAGGACGCAGAAACTGAAAACAGATTTCTAACCATTGTGAATAGAGTGGTGCGCGGTACGTTTGCCTTGGGTGCTGTTGCCGGTTTGGCCGCTATGGTCAGCGTTATTGCTTATAATAAGTTCTTCGTTTCAGAAGTGCCAAGTTTAGGTACGGTCCTAATTGAAGGGCAGCAGATCAGATCTGTGGTCTCGGGTCAGATTTCTCGTTTATCGCCAAATGCTTCTTTAGGTGAACCGCTTGCCGTTGTGCAGAGTTCTCAAGGCGAGTTTCATATTATCTCAATGCCATGCGATTGTGCTGTTGACCTTGGCCGTTCAGCCGTGGGTGACACGATTTTGACAGGTGAATTAATTGCAACCTTGTCTTCCGATGCTGATCAAGCATTTGTTCAAATTGCAGTTCCCTCAGAACAAGTGAAGAAAATGCTTGATGGAGGGATCATGGAATTCCACCTGGCCAACGGGGAAGTTTTATCCGTTAGCCCTCTTTCAGCTCAAACCTCATATCAGAGCATTGGCAGTTCAACTGAAGAAGTTCTGGTTGGCTTGAATTTTGAAACACCGGTTTCAACAGAACTTGTCGGCGCTAAAGGTGTCCTCAAAATCTACGAACCCACGACGTATGACGTCATCTCACGTATTCGCGCAAGCCTTGGTGGCTTGGAATTCTAATTACGATCCGTTTAATCAAATAGAAGAGAATTGAAATGGCATATAAAATTAATCCGGTGGTTCTTTGTGGTGGTGTTGGTACACGGCTTTGGCCTCTTTCTCGCTCAGAAAACCCTAAGCAATTTCAGCCGATTACAGCGGATTCGAGCTTAACATTTTTTCAAGCGACTGTGCTGCGTCATACCGGTGATCTGTATAATGATCCCATTGTCAGCGTTTCATCTCGCCATGTGGCAACCGTTGCAAATGAATTGCAGAAAATTGAGGTGAAATCCTCCATTATTGCTGAACCAATTGCGCAGAATACAGGTCCTGCGGTCCTGGCGGCAGCTTTGGAACTTGTTCAAACAGATCCCGATGCGATTATGATGGTTTTGCCTTCAGATCACGTCATCAGCGGTGATTTTGACCATGATATTGCGAAAATGCTGCCGGCAGTGGCTGCCGGTAATATCGTTATCTTTGGCATTGAACCTGAATATCCAGAGACAGGATATGGTTATATTGTCGAAGGTGAAAGCTTGGGCGAGGGGCTGTTTGGCTCACGTGTTGATCGTTTTGTTGAAAAGCCAGAGATTGATTTGGCCAAGCAATTATTGGACGGGAAAAACGCATATTGGGCGTCTGGGATAAGCCTCTTTAAAGCTGCAGTATTGATTGATGAATATTTCAAGATCGAACACAGCACTTTCGACGCCGTTTCGCTTGCGCATGAAAATGCGATCCGCAATGAGGATGTTTTATATCTAAACGGAGAGCATTTCTCCAAAGCGCGTTCCGCACCAACGGAAGCAGCGATTTTTGAAAATACAGAATTTGCAGCCTTAGCACCGACTTCGATCAACTGGAATGATGTTGGCGCTTGGGACGCCTTTTACACAATTGGTGACAAGGATGAAAATGGCAATGTCATCAATGGCGATGTTCTCACATATGATACGAATAACTCGTATATTCGTTCCACCAAACGCCTAGTCACCGTGCTTGGTGTTGAGGATATCATTGTTGTCGACACCGATGACGCATTGCTGGTTACCCGTAAGGGAAAAACCCAGAAAATCAAATCCATCGTCAATGATTTGACCGAGAAAAAACGTACAGAAAGTTCTCGTCACATCCGCCAGCATTCCCAGTGGGGGCAATCCGATATCCTACAGTCTGGAGACGGGTTTACCGTCAAAGCACTAAATGTTGATGTCGGCAAGTCTATCATTATCGATTCAGGAATGACCGCCAATAAATTGATAACCGTTGCAGAAGGCAATGGGCTTGTGACGATCGACGGTAATGTTCGGCATCTCGTTGCTGGTGATACGCAACCGGTTACCATTTCAACAAAGGCTATTTTGGAAAATGTGGGCGTTGCACCACTGCAGCTAGTTGAAGTGTCCTGTGAGGTGGCAAATGCTGACGCATTGGCAAAACAGGTCAATGACAAGATTGTCAATATTTCGAGCTCTGCTGCAAAGACCAATGGAGCCAAAATGCCAAGCCAAACCAAGACAGGTTTGCGCTTATGATTAAACGAAATATCTCAATGTTCTTATTAACGTTGTTTGTGCCAGAAATGGCACATTCAGCCTCTGTTTGGGAGGTGCAAAACTCCATCAATGACAAGATCCAAAACGTTATTGATACCAAAGACATGACGCCCTCAGACATTTCGATTTATTTAAATCGATTAACAGAAACTGTAGCGTTTAGAACAACAGATATTTCGAAAGAAAATACCATTGCGGCTCCGATCGCAATTGAAAATAACGAGGCTACTTGGTCACAAGAGCCTGATATCGAGCTGGTTCCCTTGGAGTTGGTGTTATCCAATCTTTCCATTCAAATGGGAGCTAATTTCCATGTTTCACTTCGCCTTGCTCAGAAAGATCCTGGCGCACGAGTGTTGATCATTCGTAGCGGAAATTTATCGCTCGAAGAATTAAAGACACTTGCAGACGAAAGACTGGGCGAGGGGATTATTACCAAAGAAGATGATGCTTATACCGCGCATTTGCCATTGTTTATCTGGCAAACGGGCGGTTTGCAGATCACAGAAGGTGATAATCTGTTCCTTGATCAAAGTGTGGGTGCATTTATCGCCAATTCCGGTGCGCTTATCATTCGCGGCGGATCGATCGCGAGCAATAATAAGCCCAATAACAAGTTGAATGAATTTAAACCATTCATTACGACGGCATTGATGGGCTATACCCAAATTGCAAATGCCAAGCTCTCTGATTTGGGTTTTGAAGGTTATCGGGCTTTAAAAGGTGTCAGCTTTTCATCAAGCGCATTCTTTGCCCCACTTGGCGCGTCATTTATAAAATCCAGTGAACTCGATCAGGTTGGCTCGGTGGAGCTTAATGGCATGGCTGGATTTGAGTTTTCGCAAAATATAGTCAAAAACAGCGTGAACAACGGCATGGAAGTGCGCCAGAGTTCCAATATCAATATCTCACATAATGTATTCTTAGATAGCGGCAATCACGGGATTAAGATCTCAGATGGCTCGTTTCAGATTGGTATTTCCCAAAACGCAGTGCTGAAATCCAATGGCAATGGCATTTTTATGTCTGACGGCTCCAATGTCATTGATGTTTCCTCAAATGTGATTGCGCAAAACAAACGGACCGGCTTAGGTGTGCAGCGCGTAGCCTGTTTGGACGCTGCGAAAAACCTGATTGCAAGTAATTCAGGTAATGGGATTTCAATCGAGCAGAGTTTTGCCATTGATCTGCTTGAAAATGAGATTGTCACCAACAAAGTGGGCACCAAAATTTCCGATCGGTTGGATTTGGGTGAATTCACTTTAAGCAGCAATAAATTTATCGCCAATGGCGTAGGTGTGACCGGGTCGCGCGCGACCGGTATTTCATTTGTAGAAAATGACTTTTCACTACAGTTTCCTCGCGTTTTGGGAGGCGAACTCGGTCAATACACAAATGCATTTTTAGATGCGCTTGACGCACAAGAAACCAATTTTGAAATTCCTAAGCATCAGATCGAAACCGGGTTAACTGAGATAAATTTACCCGTTTTGGCAATTGATCGCTGTATGGAAAGAAAGGTTATGTGATGGTCTTCTCATCTGAAACATTTCTGTTCCTGTTCTTGCCGCTATTTGTCGGGTGCTACTATCTCACGCCCAACAAGTTTCGCTCTTGGACATTGTTACTTGGTTCCTACACATTTTATGCTTGGTGGCGCGTAGACTTTTTAGGGCTTTTGATTGCGGTTACGCTTTGGACTTATATTTTTGGACTATTCATTCAAAAATATCATGCGACGCCACGGCTGGCTTATTTGTTCTGCAGTATTGGCGTAATTGGGTGTCTTGCGTCATTAGGTGTGTTTAAATATTTCAACTTCTTTGTTGATAGTATCGCAGCATTATTTGGTACAACGCCTGAAAATCTTGGCGTGCACTGGCGGTTAATCTTACCGATTGGCATTTCATTTTATGTATTCCAATCAGTTAGTTATCTTATTGATATTTTGCGCAAAGATGCTGAACCCACACGAAGTTTTGTCGATTTTGCTGCATTTATCGCATTGTTCCCACAATTGATCGCCGGTCCAATTTTGCGCTTTAAAGATCTGGCAGATCAGATCCGCTATCGCGAGCATTCTTGGCAAATGTTCAATGATGGTTGCGCAAGATTTGCCATTGGTTTGGCTAAGAAAGTTCTATTAGCTGATGCTGTTGCGCCCGTTGCTGATGCCATGTTTGCGCTGGAAGAACCGACTATGACCGAAGCGTGGATTGGCGCGATCGCCTATATGCTTCAGCTTTATTTCGATTTCTCTGGTTATTCCGATATGGCGATTGGGCTCGGCATGATGTTTGGCTTCAAATTCGTTGAGAATTTCAATTTCCCCTATATCAGTCGCTCCATCACTGAATTTTGGCGCCGTTGGCATATCTCCCTTTCGCTTTGGCTGCGTGAATATCTTTATATTCCACTTGGTGGCAGTCGGGTGAGCAAGCCGCGTATTTATGTCAATTTAATCACTGTCATGGTGTTGGGCGGATTATGGCATGGTGCGAACTGGACCTTCATTTTATGGGGTGCGTGGCATGGTGGCATATTGGCAATTGAGCGCTATACCGGCTGGGACAAGAATAGCAAAACCAGCCTGATTGCTCTGCCGATGACGTTGTTCTTTGTCTTGATCGGATGGGTCACGTTCCGCGCTGCGGATGTTGGCGAAGCCTTTGGGGTTTACGCTGGCATGTTTGGTTTGAACGGAATTATGCCGCGTGAGACATTTGTGTTGGCGCTGACCAATGAACGAATGGCGTTCATTATTTTGGCTGTGTTTGTGACCATGATCGAACCCAGATTGAAAATCTTTAAAACCTCAGTGCCTGAAAAGCCAGTGCCTGGCGCGCTCATCGGTCAAGGTTCAACTTCGATAGCGGGACAGACAATGGGACATTCTATGTCGACCATTATGGGGTCCATGTTGATTACCGTGTTTTTCATTCTGACTGTTGCAAAGCTTGCTGAGCAAAGCTTTTCACCATTCCTTTATTTCCAATTTTAGGAGAAGGTCATGTTGTTTAAATTAGCAGAATATTCGAAATTTCTCCTTCCGATTTGCTTCTTTGGTTATGCAGCTGTGGCAAATGTTGGGTTGCTATTTCAACTCTCTGACAATTCGGATGAGCTGAAGCTTGCTGATCTTTCCTTCATCAAGGGCGAGATGGCAGGTGCGCTTAATGATTTTTACAAATCCAACTTGCTTCATCGCGAACCATCGATCGATATTGTGGGAGCTGCAAGATATCTAACGCTTGATACTGGGCGCGATGGTATTGTTGTTGGGAAAGACGGCTGGTTTTTCACTAAGGAAGAATTTGAAACCAGTTTGGATGCTGAGCAGTCGCTTGCCTTTACATTGGACAAAATTTCCGAATTTAAAACGCAGCTTGCAGAAAAAGACATGGAACTCATTGTGGTTCCGCTTCCGGCCAAGAGCGATATCTATCCTGAGCAATTGTCCACTTTTCAGCAGGCGTCTGCCGTCTCTGATCGGTATTTTCAGTTTGTTGAGGGTTTAAAAGATATTGGCGTTGCGTCGATTTCCTCGCGAGACGCTCTTCTTAACAGCAAAGATAGTGATTTGGTTTTCCTCAAATCTGACACCCATTGGTCTCCTTTTGGTGCCGGGCAAGTCGCCAAAGAAATAGCTATGTCTTTGCCGATTGAAGATTATGGCATTACATCGAGCGAATTTGAATTGGCAAAGTCTGGTGAAATCTCATTTTGGGGTGATCTGACGACATTCATCACGAGTGAAAATCTTGCGCCTTATGTTGGTTTAGACCAAGAAAGTGCGGAGCTTTTTGTAGCAGAAACCAAAGCCGAGGACGATGTTTCTGATCTGTTTGGTGATGATACCCAATATGATGTTGTGTTGATTGGAACAAGTTATAGCGCCAATGAGAATTGGTCATTTGTCGAGCAATTAAAAGCCGAACTTTCCAGCGATGTTCTGAATTTGTCAGAAGAAGGCAAAGGTCCGGTCACACCGATGTTAAATTACATCAATGGGGATTTGATCAACGAATATGAGACCAAATTGGTGATCTGGGAATTTCCTGTTCGCTATATTGGCCAGGATATTCTTTGGGCTGAATATAAAGATGAGAAGCTTGATAAGGATAAGGTTGCGCATGTGATTGCTCCCAAGATTAAGGAGCGCGAAGATGGCTAGTCGGGTCGTGAAATTTTCATTGGGAATAGCGCTCGCATCGGTGTTTGCGCATCCAGTTTCTGCTGGCTCTTTATTGGCAGTTACTGCTGAAGAAGCGCGTATCGAAGTTGCAGAATACAGGCCGACACAGAGACAAATTCTACGTAAGAAGATGATCAAAGGTGGGCGAGGGCTGCGCGCTTCAGAATATCGCTATCTCGCTGATGATGGCGATGGATTGGCAGCTTACAGATTTGCAAAAATCATCAAGGATAATCCAAAAGTATCTGTTCGTAATGATGCGTTGCATTATTTTTCTTTGGCGGTGAATGATGGCAAATCATTTGCCGTTAAAGAGATGATTGCGCTGCTTGAAGATGATGAAGTTGCGAGTTATCGCGATAATCGGATTGTTCATTTCGAACGTGTATTGCTTGGTTCAGCGAGAAGAGGAAATCCGCTTGCGATCAATGGTCTGATTTCCCTTTATCGATCAGGAAAACCTTTTGGGCGCAATGATGACGCTATTAATGATCTTTTGAGTGTGCAGGCCTCGCGCGGTTCACACGATGCAGCATTGAAACTTGCCATCCATAATTTGAGCGATAACGACATCGATGAAACTCAGATTCTTGAAACCAGCGAATATCTCAAATTTGCCGCTGAGAGCGACAAGCAATCCGTAAGTTCGGTTGCAGTGGCGTTGCTATCAAAATTGGAAACCAAAGATTATCCGGAACTGTTTGCAGCCGAGACGAAGGAGCAATAAGGTGACTTATTCTTTGATACAAAGACTTTCTGGTTCATTTTTATCCATAGCAACGTTCACCATCGCACCTAGTGTGGCATTGGCTGAAAAAGCGGACATCGAGTTCTTGCCGTTAGAGGTAAAGGAAGGATTTGTTTGCGCTGAAAATACAAGCAATCAAGAGAGCTTTGAGTTTTGGCTGGGTTGGGACCGCGAAGAACTTCCAGATTGGGCTTTAAACGATGTTAGGCGAGATCTAGGCCGTCTCATTAGCCATAAAGCTGGTGAGCAATCTGAACTCATCAAAACAATCATCTCAAAGCTGGAGCAAGGTTTTGAGGCTTATGAACGTCATCATGCTCTGGTTGATTTGATTAAACTTGATTTGCAGCTTACGCAAAGTGATCTTTCTCAAACCAAGGTCTATTTTGACGATGCTCTGCAAGTTGCTGCATCCATGCCGCCTGTATCAAAAAACTTCATGTCAAACCTAATTCTTCGCAAGGTATTTGATGCACCAGCGGAAACCGGACTTGATTTGAAGATTTCTGCGGCGAATGAGGGCGATGCAGATGCATTGTTTGAACTGACGAACTATCAAGAACATCCATTTGTACAGGACGTTTGGGGTATCAATTCTGAAATCACCGTTTTGCTGGCCTTTGGCAGTTTGCTTGGGGAGTATGATGAGAATTATTGCAATCGCGCTCGTAAAATTGCGCGAGAATATGCAGACGGCAATTTTGTCAAACGCGATCTAAAAGCGAGCATTGTTTGGTATCAGCATCTGGCTGAATTAGGGGATGTGAGCTCTACTTGGAAGGTTGCCGAACTGAATATGTTCGGACCAAAGGTTGAGCGCAATGAGGCGCTGGTTTCTGATTACTTGATGAAAGCTTACAGGCAAGGGTACGAGCCCGCCGTTGATGGGGTGTTGAAATATATCAAAGCAGAAGATTACGCCAGGGCGCATCTTCCAATGATGGAAACCATCTTGATTGAAGCTGCTGAAAAGGGGCATGCAAATGCGCTTAATGCGCTTGTTCGTTATTACAAAACAGGACAACCCTTCGGCTATCAATCAGAAAAACTAACGCAATTGTTGGAAAGACAATACCTTTCTGGAAATGCGGAAGCTGCATTACAGCTGGCCATCGAGATGATGCAAGTTTCACCTTTAAAAGACGATCGCGTTAAAAAGATTGTTCTTTATTTGGAAGCTGCGATGGAAAGTACAAACAATAGTACAAAAGCGATCGCTTTTAATCTTCTAAGAAGCCTTCCTAAAACGGCTGCGATCGATGCGTCCCATCCCACATCAACAATTTCAAGTGACAAAGAGGCGAGTTAAAATGCGTAAATTACTTTCAGGCATTGGCATCTTATTTACAACATTGGCACTTCAGACAGGCGCCGGATTGGCGAATGAAGACAGCTCTGCATTTGGTTGTTCGGGAATTGAAGACAGCACGGTATTGCGATCCATTGAGGGTAAAGATGGATTTTTCTTTAGAATACTTGCGGATTTGCGGATGTTACATCCTTTTACAGATCAAACAGCTGAAAAACTTGCAATCTTGTCCCGCTATCTAGAGGAGCAGGGCACAACTTTGATTTACGTTCCGGTACCAACGAAAAGCATGTCGATGCCCGATTGGTTGCCAGAACGAACTGCGCTTTATGGATATGATAAAAATATCGCCGAGGACGCCTATAACATCATTGTCAATCGTTTGCGCGATCGCTCTGTAAAAACAACTGATCTGGTTCCGGCATTTCGTGAAATTGCATCCGATACGCCACCATTTTTTCAAGCTGACTTTCACTGGACTTCTGCAGGCGCACGTGCTGCGGCAAAGCTTGTTGCAGATATTATAAAATCTACCGAGGGCTATGAGGATCTCGATAAGGTTAATTCTGAAACAGTTTCTTTGGGTGAAGTGCCTCAGTTTTCGGGTATGAGGCTAACATTGCAGGCGCAATGCGAGGATTCATTACCAGAAGTCATTACAACCGGTTATGAAACAACCACGCTTGAGTTTGAAAGTGAAGACGCGGATTTAGACTTATTTGGCGACGATACAAGCAATCTTGTCTCGTTGATTGGGACCAGTTTTTCAGATTCAGATGTCAACAATTTCGCAGGCTTTATTCAAGAATATAGTGGTCTGCCGGTCTATAATTACGCGATTACTGGGGGCAACCAGTTTGGTGCCATCATTTCGTATCTTACGTCGGAAGAATTTCAAGAAGCGCGACCGCGTTTTATAGTTTGGGAAAATCCGATCTATAACAATTTAAGTCAATATGGCGATGGTCCTTGGACCGAGATATTGGCATCTGCAAAGAATGATTGTTCGATAAACTTACCTTTTGAATTCAGTGATGATCGCAAAACATTGGTTGCCAATGTGAATGGTCTTGAAATCGGAGATGAGTTTTCAATACTCGCAGATGCCAAGCGTGAGGGTGCACGTAAAGTTAGATTTACCTTATCTGACGGTGAATTTCAGCGCGCCAGAACAATCACAAGACAAGACAGACTTCGGGCTACTGGTAGGTTTTTCATAAAAACTACTTCGTTGGGGAACTACGATTGGAACAGTTTGACTGTGAATTTCGATAAACCGGTTTCAGCATCAGCTGAAATCCGACTTTGTGCCATCTAAAAACAGGACTATTAAGATGACTTCAAGACTTAAAACACACCTTTCAACTGTAGCGTTTGTAGCGTCAGCTTTTTGGATTGTGTCCCCAGCGCAGGCAAATGACGGAGGGCTTTACGAATCTGTTGTTGATCCTAATCTTTCCTTCATCCGAGTTGTGATGAGGAATGATGAAACGCCAACAATCGCAGGGAAAAGCATTTCCGATGCTGATGAAGCGATTTCGCCATATCTTGCCACGGATCCTGGTCAGATTGATATCACACTGGGTTCTGCGCGTGGGCAAATCAGCACCGAGTCCGGCAATTTTTATACAGTTATGCTGCAAGAAGACGGCTCAACAAAGGTGTTTGAGGATGAAATTGGTAAGAGCCCGGCAAAGGCAAGTTTGTTTGTTTACAATCTCTCATCCAAACCGGATTTAGATTTATTCGTGCCAAAGGCCAAACGAAACGCGATTTCAGACATCGATGAAGGTGTTTCAAAATCCGTTTCGATCAAAGCACCGCTAAAATTGGCATTTTCTGTAAAAGATGGTGATGACGTTGTGGCAGAAGTGCCGCAGATCGCGCTCAAACGCGGTGGAAGCGTCGCCATTGTGATTATGGAAGATGACAAAGGTATCGATGCGCTCGTTGTGAACGGCGCCATTACCAAGTAATTCAAGTTAGGATATTCCCATGATAAATCTCACGTCAGCCTTTACTCAGATTGTCAAAAGACTTTCCGTTGAGAAATCAACTCTGCTTCTATCGTCCCTAATCTTGTTGCCAGAGGCTGCAATTGCCGGGCCGATTGATATCGATTTCAAACCGCCTGAAATTGTAACGGAGCACCGTTGTTTTTCCCAAAAGTCTGACGTGGATATTTTAAACTATTGGGCCAATTGGGATGGTAAAAAGCTACCCCGTTGGGACGCAAGTCTCATTCAATATGATATGCGTCGCCTGCGGGATAAGGAGCCAGTGAAATTCTTTGACACGGTCACTAGGATCATTGAATTGATGCCGACCGTTCGATCAAACTATTCGCAAACCAAACAGGACCAAGACCTTGTTCGCCTTTATCTTGCGGCGGGCAGGGATCATGAACTTAAAGGCACTGGTCGCGTTGAAAGGCTATTGTCTAATGCGGAAAATGCTTCTCCTGGATTGCAAAACTATCTCGCCGATATTTTGCTGGAAGGTGAGCTTGCGCAACAGGATATAGCCCGTGGTCAGCGGTTGAAGGTCAGAGCCGCATATGGCGGTAATGCCGATGCTTTGCTTTATTTGGCAGATATTTATTTGCAGGGCCAAACCGTTGAAAATTGGAATGTAGAACCCAAAATTGCTGCGACCATGGCGTTTGGCGCGCTGGTGGGCAAGTTGGATGGCGGTTTTTGTGACCGTGTGGGCCGAATTGCGCGCGAGTTTTCTAAAGGTGTCGTTGTTCAGCAAAATCATTATACCAGCGAAGCCTGGTATAAATTGATTGCCGATATGGGAGATATCAACGCTGCGTGGAAAGTCGCAGAATATCACCTGCAGGGCCAAGAGATTGATAAAAACAATGAGACATTGCTGAAATATATCAAGGTGGCAGCAGATGGAAAACTGACACAAGCACAGCTTGCTTATGGTCGAATTTTGGAAGCGGGATCAATTATTAAACAGGATCTTTCGGCTGCTAAGGATTATTATCAAGCCGTTGCTGATACGGGCAATCGCGCTGGGAATATTCGTATTGTGCGTTTGATTGAGGAATGGAAAGACTTCACAGGAGCTGACCGCCCCGAATATAAGGCGGAACTGCGAAACTTGGTCGATGCAGGTAACGCCCCGGGTTGGGCCTATACGCGATTGTCTCGATTGATTGTTGAAGATGAGGGCCGATGGGCAGCAGAAGAAGAAGTATTGCCAATGCTGGAAAAAGCGGCGGCTTTGGAAGATTCCGATGGTAAGCGCGATTTGGTTAAATTCCTTCTTCATGATTACAAAAACAAAGAGAAATTTGGTCGGGCACTCGATATCTTAGATGATCTTGTGTTCTCAACCGGAGCGATTTCTCCGATGGCTGAACTATATCGTATCCACGTTTGTGTGGATCCTTATGGTCCGAATATTTCTGCCGCAAAAAACTGGGAACAGGCTGAATTGGCAGCTGGTAACACCACATTGTTGTTGGAGCCGGATAATGTGACCGATGCGCTGATCAAATATGATCCTGAGGCGCTGGCCCGTGTTCAAACCCAGGCGCTTTATCAACGCGCAAATGCCATGGCGATCCATATGCAGATCATGAGGAATGAGGATGCAGATGCGGAGCGGCTCGCGTTTTGGGAAAATGTTTCAAAAGGCATCTTAAATTATCAATCCACCAATGCGCGTTTGCAGCGTGATCTTTCAGAAGTCAATTCAACGAAAGATCAAGTTGAAATTGATCGATTGATTTCCCTTTTAGAGCAAGCGCTTGATAATGGAGAAAAACAAGCAGAATTAGATTTCGCTGAAGTGGTTATGACCTTTAAAGGCGACGATGATGAGCTTATGCATCGCACGCTTACACTTTTGAAGGCGAATGCTGAGGAAGGGAATGGCCGTGCATTCGACTTGTTGGTGGAGCTTTCATATCGCCGAGATAATATCTCCACCGATGAGCTTTATAGCGCTTATATTGACACCATCAATAAACGTGGTGATTTTGGTGCTCAATTGTTTGCAGCGGTGCATGCTGGCGATATTGAAAGTCGCAAAGAGCATTATAGAAAAGCACTCGCCGTGATGCCCTGTACCTTTAAAAACGTTGCAAAACTGGTTGATTTTTCACTTCAACATCCTGAGGTTGGTGAAGTGGAGCGCTGGTTAAATGTGGCTGAGATCTTCGCTGAAGATGATGGTTGGAACAATGTTGTGATTGGTGATCTTCTCTGGGATGAAAAGGATGATGCGGCCCAGCTTGCAGCAATCGAGAAGTATGAGAATGGCCGACTATTGGGTGATACGACAGCCATGCAGCGACTTTTGACCGTATATGGCACCAATTTTGGCAAGCGTTACAACGCGCAATATGCATCCAACATCTTTGGTGAATTGCTTGAGAAATCTCCAGCAGGAGAGCTGCCTAAATTATTGTCCCGCTTGAAAAAATCTACAGAAGCCATTCGCGAAGAAGTCACGCAGAATGTGGATATTTTCGTGCTTTATCAAAATGCTGCAAGAAGTGGTAATCCGGCGGTGATGCGAGAATATGGGCTGCAGCTTCGCGCCAAAGGCATTGAAGAAAATAAGGTTGCTTACATTCAAGAGGCCAATGATTGGATCAAAAAATCTGCTGAGGCGCGTGATGTGAGAGCGATGCTCTTGCTTGCAGAAATTTACGCATTAGGATTAGGTGTTGAAGCTTCACGCAGTCAGGCAGTCGAATGGCTTGAGCTGGCTTCCAGTTTAGGTGCAGCTGAGGCCGATCAACTTTTGGCTGCTATGAGGCTTTAGAATTAGGAATTGGCTATGCGAAAAATTACTTTATTGACCCTCGCTGCGTTAACCTGCCAATACACATTCGTAGCTAGCGCTTTCTCGGTGGAGAATGATCCTAAATTCACCGAGTTGGCATTGGGTAGTTTGGAAAACATTGCTCAATTTGATTGTGGTCCATATGCCGAACCCATTGTGGAAATCGCCTATGGAAGTCGCTACACCGATGAGAGTGTGACACGCGCAGATTACGATGAGGAATCCAATGCGGAAGTTGATCGCGTGTTAAAGCCGATTGACGATTTTTCGAGAAACCTTGTGGTTTTGTCCAACAATGCTGTCCGGTTAAAGAGCAAAAGGGAAAAGAACACATATTGTGTTGTGGACCAGATATACAAATGGGCAAAAGCAGATGCCTTGAGTGTCCAGGAAACCATTAATGTCAAAATGTCTATTCCGGCAAGATATGGGTCCATTGCTACAGCACTTGCGCAGCTGAACATTCAAGATGACCCTAAATTTGCCGAAAAGAACCAGGTTATTCAAGAATGGTTGGAAAAGCGTGCATTTGAAACAGTCTATTTCTTTGACAACGAAGCGCCTGGTGGCGTCCCGCGCGCAAATTTGCGTGGATGGGCGTCTTTAGCCGTCACGCAGGTTGGTTTGCTTTATGAAAACTCTGAATTGATCGAATGGGGTATTTCTTCAAACGAGTATATTTTGTCGTTTATTGATGAAGATGGAAGCCATCCAGATGAGATGCGTCGCGGAAATTTAGCACTTCATTATCAGCTACATGCAGCAGCGCCATTATCGAAATCAACCGCATTGCTCGTTGAGGCGGGTTATGGCGATCAGCTCGATTATTTAGATAAACTAGATCAATTGGTAGATTTTACAATTGCGGCATTGGAAGATCCGTCTTTGGTGCAGCAAAAATTTGATGTTGAGCAATCTATTTCTGGTGGAATTGATAGCGTCAAACCATTTATGTTGGCCTGGGTTGAGGCGTATTTGAGCGTAAATTGTGTTGCTGATCTTGATCAACAGGTGAAACATTTGCGCCCGCTCAGCAATAGCAAGATTGGTGGTAATTTAACATTTCTTCATCATGGAAGTCTGGATGTTTATCTCGCATGTCCAATCTCTGATGAAAATCAAAAAAGCTAATTTATTCAATTAAATAAAGATCATCGGCAAACCTTTGTGGATGCGGAACTCACTGATTTTATACAAACAAACTATGTCAAATGGATAAGTATCTTGAAACATAAATTTAACAACTTTCGGTTATATAATCGTCGCATGGGATAGCAATACGCCAGTTTTACAAGCTGGTGAATGAACAATTGTGTTTATGAAAATTGCAAGGCTGACCCATGTTTAACCAGACGATTATTATTTCCAGCAGCATTACCGTAGATGAACTGAACTTGGTCATCGAAAATGCACCAAATGGTGCAGATATCATTTTAGAAAATGGTACTTATAATTTTACCGACCCACTTATTATCAATCGCAGTGACATCAACATTACAGGTCAAACTGAAAATGGTGTTGTTCTCAATTTTGATCTGGATAAATCATCAAGCACTGATGGCATCATTATTGGTGAGCGTTCCTATGAAAAATCCATCGCGACCGTTTCGAGCAAAACAGATATATCAGATTCAACACTGACAGTCAGTGATGCGAGCGGTTTTGCTGTGGGGGACATTATTTACGTTGAGCAGGATAATACGCACGAATACCTCACGTCCAAAGGGGATAATGTTTATGATGAGAGCCTTGCAGACCGTCTTCCATTTCGCGAAACGATGGCGAAGGTTATCGGTATAAATGGCAATAAACTCGTGCTTGAGGGGGAGGTTGGTCAAGAATTTGATCCCGGTCTTGCATCGATCAAGAAGGTAGATGCTGTTTCAAATGTGTCGCTCAGCAATTTGACCGTTCAATATGATATTGATCAGGAATTGCAGCATAACAATTTTTCAAATCTGCTGACCGGTTATGATGATGCCAAGGCAATTGCTGTTTATGAAGCGGTTGATCTCGATATTTCATCCGTTTCCATCCTCAATTCGGCCAGTCATGGGCTTTATATCCGTTCTTCCTTGGATGTGAATGTTGATGGTTTATTTGTAAATGGACATCATAATAAAGCCGCTGGCAATGGTTATGGTTTGGAAATTAGTGAAGTCTTTGGCAGTAACTTTTCAAACTTGGAATTGTTCAACTCCCGTCATGCCTTTGCCTTTTCGAGCTGGCATGCTGAAAACTACAATTCTATTCACATTATGGAAACGAACCGAGATGTGAACTTCCATGGCAGCTTCGATCATTCCAATAACGTTGTTGTCGATAAGTCAGTGCTTGAATATGACCCGACAGAGCATACCGGTGCACATAACGGTTATTGGGATAGTGTCGGAACAGCAGGGCGAACACATATCGATACGGATATATATGGCGATAATGATATTCATTTCGCTCATGTGGAAGAATTTGATCCAAAAAACTATGCCGCGACAGACAATTATCACGCAAGTTCACGCGTAATATCTGAGGAATATATTAAAGAAAATGGCGGAATTACAGGAAGTGGTTCTGGTGATCGCTTTTATGAGATCAATGGTGACAATCAGATATTAGCCTATGCTGGCGATGATGTGATCCGAACGGGTTCTGGTGATGATGTAATTTTCGGTGGTACTGGCGATGAACGCATTGTTGCGGGCGACGGTAATAACGGTATTTTTGGTGAAAACGGTAACGATCGGATTGTTTCAGGCAGTGGTCAGGATTTCTTAGATGGTGGCGCTGGAGATGATGTTCTTTATTCGCAAGGGGGCAATGACCAAGTTTGGGGTGGTTCAGGAAATGATCGAATAAATTCAGGGTCTGGCAATGATTTAGTTGTCGGTGGGGATGGCAGCGATATTATTCGAGGCGGAACTGGTGACGATACGGTGCTGGGCGGCAATCAAGATGACAGGCTGTTTGGCGATGCAGGGGCTGATTATATCGATGGTGGCGACGGCAATGATCGTGTCTATGGTGGCGCGGGCGCTGATACGCTGCTTGGCGGTTCTGGTAACGACATTCTGGTCGGCGGCAGTGGTGCGGATGTCTTCGTGTTTGTCGACGACGAGAAAAGCACCGATACCATCACTGATTTCGATGCGACAGTTGATAAAATTGTCTTTGGCGGCGCTTTTGAGGGGCGCTCGATCAATGATGTGGAATTCTCACATAAATATGGCGATACTTATATCAGTCTAGATGATCAGCAAGTGCGTTTGGTCGATGTCTTGATTGATAATCTAAACTCGATCGATTTAACGATTGTAGATATTTAAGAAGGAATAAGTCAGATAGTTCAATAGTTTAATCATTTGAGGAGGTGAGGAGAAAACGTTTAATTGCATGAAATAAAGGGTGCGACATGAAGACCATTGCCATTACTACAACCCCATTTGCCGATCAAAAACCTGGTACTTCGGGTCTGCGGAAGAAAACCAAAGTTTTTATGCAGGAAAACTATCTCGAAAATTTTGTACAATCCACATTCGATGCCATTGGTGGGGTGAAGGATAAAGTTCTGGTCCTTGGCGGTGACGGACGTTATTTTAACAAACAAGCCATTCAGACGATTGTAAAAATGGCTTTGGCCTCTGGCGCTTCTAAACTCATTATCGGTCAGAATGGGTTATTATCTACACCAGCTGCATCCAACATTATCCGCACATATAACGCTGATGGCGGCATTATCTTATCAGCCAGTCATAATCCCGGCGGCATTGAAAATGATTTCGGCATAAAGTTTAATGGTAAAAATGGCGGACCTGCGTCCGAAACCATCACCGGTGCTATATTTGAACGTACCAAAATAATCACTGAATATCTTACAAGTGACATCCAAGACATCGATTTAGATACGATTGGGACACAGCAAATAAGCGCTATGCAGATTGAAATTATCAATCCTGTTGAAGATTATTGCCTTCTTATGCAAAAGCTCTTTGATTTTAACGCAATTAAAGCGCTGTTTGAGAACGGGTTTACCATTAGATTTGACGCTATGCACGCTGTCACTGGGCCTTATGCGAAACGCATATTGGAAGATGTTTTAGGTGCTAAAGAGGGATCAGTGATCAATGCAGTCCCGAGTGAAGATTTCGGTCAAGGTCACCCAGATCCCAATCCTGTTTGGGCTAAACCATTATTTGATCTCATGATGTCTGACAAAGCGCCTGATTTTGGTGCTGCGAGTGATGGTGATGGCGACCGAAATATGATTTTGGGCCGCGGTATTTATGTCGCGCCATCTGATAGTTTGGCAGTGCTTGCTGCAAATGCGCATCTTGTTCCGCACTATAAAAATGGTATTTCGGGCGTAGCACGCTCTATGCCGACGAGCCGTGCGGCGGATCGTGTGGCACATAAGTTGGGTGTTTCACTTTATGAGACACCGACTGGATGGAAGTTTTTTGGCAATCTGCTGGATGATGGCCGCATCACAATATGCGGCGAGGAAAGCGCCGGCACAGGCTCTTCTCATGTACGCGAAAAAGATGGTCTTTGGGCTGTATTGTTGTGGCTTAATATTCTTGCTATGCGCAAACAATCTGTTGCGGAAATTCTCAACGAGCATTGGTTATCCTTCGGGCGGGATTATTATTCACGCTATGATTTTGAAGCCGTACCCAAAGAAAAAGCTGCCCTATTTGTTGAGAGGCTCAAAAGCAAGCTAGGTGATTTAGGTGGCATGCCTATTGGAAATACCTTTATCGAAAACGCGACAGATTTCTCCTATAAAGACCCGGTGGATGGGTCAGAAAGCTTGTCGCAGGGCTGCGTGATCAATTTTAATAATGGCGCTCGCGCAGTAACAAGATTGTCTGGTACTGGGACAGAAGGGGCAACGATCAGACTTTATCTCGAACAATATGCCGATAATTTGAGTGATGTGAAACGCGATGTTCAGCAGGTCTTAACGCCAATAGCAGAGGCATTTTACCAACTAACTGATTTTAGCAGCATAACGGGCCGGACTGCACCAGATGTTATCACATAACTAAGAGATCCTAATATAATGAAGCGAGGAGGAGAGACCCATTCCTCGCTTTTTAGATTATTGAGCATCTAGATAGAGGAATTCATTACGTAACGATTGCCCAAATTGCGACACCAGCCAGCACAATGTTGCTGACCAGTCCCCCGACGAACACCATGGTTCTGGGACCACCGGCAACCTTGCCAACTCCCGAATAATATACAGCCCAGAATAACATTCTAAACGCTAAGTAAATTGCCGCGATCCAGTTGACGATGAGCGGTGATGCACCTGCGACGATAGCGACTAACAATGCCCAACCAAATGCCGGGAAATTTTCAACCGAATTTGCATAGGTGCGCAATACTCTGAAACTGAGTTTTGAATGATCGAATTTCAGCGGCAATCCCGGGACTTGCTCTTCATGCACAAAAGATAGCGGCGCGCTTAAAAAGTTTTGTATCAGTGTTGCGAGCGATAATACCGCTAAGATCAGAAACGATGTTTGATAGGCAGCGAGATAGGGTATCGCATCAAATAGTGAATTCATAATGTGTGGTCCTTTTGGTTTGAA
>JAHDFS010000209.1 GCA_020628035.1 Rhizobiaceae bacterium | reverse complement strand
TCAATTCCGGCTGATTGAACGCCGCATCCACTATACGTGAGGTTACTATGTCAGTGATAAATACAGCTACTGCAACACCTTCCACCACAGCAGATCAAGTTACGGTACCTCGGCCCAGTAAAAAACGGATTAGATGGTCGTCTGTTGTTGATCATTCGATTTTATTGTTTGGCGCATTTTTAATGCTGTTTCCCGTTGTTCTGACTTTCATGACGTCAAGCTATGACAAGTTAGCATTTGCAAAAACGGGTCTGCAATTTGGTTGGAGTGATCAATTCATCAACAACTACAACAAAGCGATGTTTGAAACTTCAGGCTTTACCGGTGAGATTGATGGGATGACCATGTTGGGCAATTCCCTCATCCTTGGATTTGGTTTTGCTATTGGTAAAATCATCATCTCGATGCTGGCAGCTTATGCAATTGTCTATTTTAGATTTAGATTTGCAACATTTGCGTTCTGGGTCATTTTCACCACCTTATTGTTACCGCTTGAAGTGCGCATTTTACCATCCTATGAAGTTATCCAAGGGCTCGGGCTTGCCAATACCTATACAGGCCTAATCGTACCACTGATCGCGTCTGCAACTGGCACATTCTTCTTCCGACAATTTTTCAGATCGGTCCCTGAAGAAATGATTGAAGCTGCGCGCATAGATGGAGCAGGGCCGCTGAAATTCTTTATCGATATCTTGATGCCGCTTTCTAAAACCATGATCGCAGCAATCTTCATCATCATGTTTGTGTTTGGGTGGAACCAGTATTTATGGCCTACACTGATCACAACAGAAGAAAGCATGTTTACCTTAGTGCGCGGCATCAAACAAATCGTGCAATCAATTACCGATAGCAACAAAATTCCAGAATTTACGGTCGCCATGGCGCTTTCAATTATCACCATGCTTCCACCAGTTTTAATCGTCGTTTTCTTCCAGTCCTGGTTCGTCAAGGGCTTGGTTGAATCGGATAAGTAGGGCTTACGCAATGGCTAATGTTTCACTCAAAAATATTCAAAAAGTTTATCCCAATGGATTTCAAGCCGTTCATGACGCAAGCTTAGAAATTGCTGATGGAGAGTTCATTGTCCTGGTTGGACCTTCAGGCTGTGGTAAATCTACATTGTTGCGTATGGTTGCTGGTCTAGAAAACATCACAGATGGGGATCTTCATATCGGTAGCAAATTGGTCAATGAGCTAGATCCAGCTGAACGTGATATCGCAATGGTTTTCCAGAATTATGCGCTTTATCCGCATATGAGCGTTTACAACAATATGGCCTACGGTTTGAAGAACCGGAAAATCAGTGCGGAAGATATCAAAGTTGCCGTTGAGAAAGCGGCAAAGATGCTCGATCTTGAACCACTGCTCGAACGTAAACCAAGCCAATTATCTGGTGGTCAACGACAGCGTGTTGCGATGGGGCGAGCGATTGTACGAAGCCCTGCGCTCTTTTTGTTTGATGAGCCATTATCTAATTTGGATGCGAAATTGCGGAACCAGATGCGCATTGAAATTCGCAAGCTGCAAAAAGACTTGGGCACAACATCTATTTATGTCACGCATGATCAGATCGAAGCCATGACGATGGCAGATCGTATTGTTGTGTTAAATGGTGGCAATATTGAACAAATCGGCACTCCTGAAGAGATTTATCATAAACCCGCGAGTACATTTGTTGCGAGTTTTATGGGCGCGCCACCGATGAATTTGATTCCTGGTAAGGTAGGGTCAGATCAGAAAGTTATGATCGAAAGTGTGGGCGCTATCGATGGTGATTTGAATTTTAATTTCCAAGGCGATGTCATGGTTGGTGTCCGCCCTGAAAAGATGAAATTGACCAACACACCAAATGGCATCACAAAACCATTTAAGCATGAACTAACCGAAGAGCTCGGTGCTGCCAGATTAGTGCATGGTTTGGTTGGCGATAAGAAAATGATAGTGAATCTGCATCAAGAAGATGCTATCCCTTCGGGTGAATTATACGTTTCCATCAAGGCGGATATGTTGCACATTTTTGATCAACAAACGGGCGAGCGTTTGAATTAAAAATGAAACTGTTTAGCACTGAAACTTGTACGTCTTTGCCGTTAATTCCGCAAAATACGGTGGATGAAATTATCGCTGCGCCAAGAACTGCAGAAGCACATCGCGATTTTATGTCAAAGATACCTGCACTGCATCTCTTAGAACGTTGTGAAGACGTCGCTTATGATGACCACTTGCCAGAAGAAATGTCTGTTTTGGCGTGGAATTTGGAGCGTTGTATTTCTCCCATGTCGAGCGCGCAACGCATTGCTCAATATTCGCCCGACATCGTTTTATTGTCTGAAATGGATTGCGGTATGTCCCGCACCCAGCAACAGCATACCACCAAGCTTTTGGCTGACAATTTAAACATGAACTACATCTTTGGGGTGGAGTTTTTCGAGATCGGTTTGGGGAGTGGCCCTGAACTTGAATTTGCAGAAGATGATTTTAATACCTGTGGGTGGCATGGAAATGCGATCCTCAGCAAAGTGCCTGCAAAATTTATGGCGCTCATTCGTCTAGATGATCACGGACACTGGTATTGTATGAGTGATGGCACTGATCAAAACCAGCCACGTATCGGTGGTCGCATGGCAGTGGCCGCGATTTACCCATTGGAAAAGGGCGATGTGTGTTTTGTATCCACTCACCTTGAAAGCGCCGGTAGTTTATCAATCAGACAGTCGCAGATTGATCGCATTATCGCAGCGGTTGATACCTTTGCACCTGGCATTCCGGTTATATGCGGTGGTGATCTTAATACCGGCAATAATCTTGATGATTTTGATTGGAAGCGCGAAACCCTCTTTGAGGCAGCAGAGCGTCAAGGGTTTGATTGGGATTGCAATGCGCAAGGCACGACCACTCGTCCCAGTAAGCTCACACGCTTTCCAGACCGTGCGATGAAGCTCGATTGGTTTATGAAGCGTGGTTTGACCGGCAAAGATCCTAAAATCATAGCAGCGCTTGATCGAAATAAAGAGCCAATTTCCGATCATGAACTGATAGCCGCGACTTTTCGTGTTTAGTTCGCCTTTATTTTGAGACTAAGAGGTCGA
>JAHDFS010000059.1 GCA_020628035.1 Rhizobiaceae bacterium | reverse complement strand
GATACAGCGCCAGCAAAGAAAAACGGATTGTTGATCGGTTGGGCCGTGAGTGAGCGCAAAAGCGGAGGTTCCATTGAACAGATTGATGCTGCCGCTCACAAAGTAAGTGAAGGGCTTTATCGCATATCTGGCGAAAAATGGCATGTATCTGCCCCAATGAGCGATGCATTTATCGTTTTGGCGCAGACCGATATTGGTGTCAGTTGCTTCTTGGTGCCGCGATTACTGCAGGATAATTCTCAGAATAATATTGAGATATTGCGATTACGCGAGCAGGTGGGTTATCACTCAAATCCACAAGCTGAAATGAAGTTTCACAATGCTTTCGGCTTCTTATTGGGGCAAGATGGCGATGGAATGCGTACAATTTTGGACGCAATTACGCTCATTCGGCATGATATCTCCGTTATTTCTGCGGGATTGATGCGATCCAGTTTGGCGAAAGCCATTCATTATTGGCGACAAAAGCCTCAACATTTATCCGATGACATTGCATTGCGCGTGTTGGCCGATATGGCGCTGGATGTGGCTGGTGCAACGGCATTGATGATGCGCATTGCGCGCGCTTACGACAATGCTGCCAAATCGCCTGAAGATGCGGCATATGCAAGGCTCATGACACCTGTTGCAAAATATTGGGTGTGTAAAACATCACCAACTTTGATTTCAGAAACCATGGAAAGCGTCGGATCAGCTGCTTTTGCTTCCGGATCAAGCTTGGGGCGTAACCATCGCGATGCGATTACCAATCTTATTTATGAAACAGGCAGTGATCTTATGTCGAAAGATGTGCTTCGTGTTTTAAAGCATGGACGCGATCTTTTTGATTCTGTGGTGCGTGATGTCACAACCGATCTGGGCAATGTCAGCGAAAAAACCCATCAGGTGCTTAATGCTTGTATGTTGGTTTGTGAAAATGATGCCGGTATGTCGCGAATGCTCACCGAACAACTCGCGCTTTCAGGGGCCGCATCTGAATTAAAGCGCATCGGGGCAGGGCCAATTGCAGAAGCCTTCACCGAAACAAGGCTTGGCGGAGCCTGGCGTTCAAGCTACGGCATGTTAGACGGGCGCTTTGACGCACACCGCATATTAGAACTGTTATATCCGCAAAACCGCTAGCGGATTTTATATCCAGGCATGTAATTTTTCCATCGTGATCAGCACCAGCGGAATGGTGAAGAACGATGCCACGACTTGCAATGATGCAATAGAGGCATAAAGCGGTGCATCGCCACCCATTTTTTGCGCCAAGACATAGCCGTTATTTGCGGTTGGAACTGAACAAGCGATGGTGAAGAGCGTGAGTTCAGTTAATGTAAAGTCAAAGAACGTTCCGATAATGAGCGCCATAACAGGCAGCACCAAAAGCTTTACGCACACCGCAAATATAGTGAGGAGATTGGGGTGTGTGATCATGTATATGCTCAAACCCGCGCCAATCATCAATAGACCCATGCCAAGCGAAGCCCGTGCAATGAAGTCGATGCTCTGCTCAATGGGTGGATAGAGTTTTATACCCAGTGCCTGGAACAATATTGCAAAGATTGCTGCGATGATAATGGGATTGGTGAACATCTTTTTGACAAAGGATGCAAGGGAATGGCGCGTATCGTCAAAAGCCACCATAACAGCGACATTGACGAAGTTAATCGGCAAGATGATGACCAACATGATCACGGCTACAAATGTCAGGCCTTCATTGCCAAACATTTTTTCTGCAATGGCGAGTGCCATAAAGCCATGCCAGCGTGTTGTTGTTTGAAAAACAGAGGTGAATTGCGGTTTGCTGACATGTTTTCGTTTGAAATATGGCCATAAAAGCAAAATAAAAACCGGAATAGAGCCAAACGCTAAAATACTTGCCAGCATGATTTGGTCTACGGGTAGGGTGGCAAAATCGGCTGTTACAATGGAATGAAAAATCAAGCCAGGGAACAAAACATAAAAGCCAAAATTATTGAAATGAGGCCAAAAATCCGGTGAAATCAGGCGCGAATTTTTGAGAACGACACCGAATGCAACGATCAAAAATACAGGTAAAATAGATTCAAAAATTATCAGCACTTTTTATGCCTTCATGTTGGAGAGGGAACCATGGATAGGAGTGCTATCAGCCTGAGTCAATCTAATTATCGGCTAATCATTTGGGATTTGATCATCTGCGTTAACCTTAACAAATGGTTTACGTTGCGCAAAGGGCTGTTTTTGTCTTAAGTTTTGTGTAGGATAGGTCGCGCTGTAGAATACAGCAGAATACATGTAAGGGTTGTGCGTTGAAGTATTTGATCATTTTTTGGGGAATACCTGTTGGGCTGCTTTCGCTTTGGCACGTGCTTTCGATGAATGATCTAAACTTTGGTTTATTCTTTTTATCTCGAGAATTTAACGATACATATTTTGGAATTTACAGCAAAATAACCGGGGTTGAGGTGGATGCTATCCGGGCCTCACTGCCACGTATTTTGTTGATCGACACCGTATTTGTGTTTGCTGTCGTGTATTTCAAACCCTTTAGCCGCTTGCGTAATTGGTGGAAAAATTATCGCCTTTCAAAGCAAGAGCAGGCCGAGATTGAAACACCTAACCAATCGCCTTACCACGTTCTTGAGACCGCTCAAGATGCTGTGTTATCACCAGTGAGTGAAAACAATCTATCCAGAGCGCCTTGAAGAATAAAAGCAGCTGCGGCTGAATCTATTCGCTCTTTGCGCTTGCTGCGAGATACATCCATTCCAATTAATGCACGTTCTGCCGCAACGGTAGAAAGACGTTCATCCCAGAACACAAATGGGATATTGGTTAATTTACTCATGTTAGATACGAAGGCTTTTGTTGCTTGAACGCGAGGCCCTTGGGTGCCATCCATGTTGGAGGGCAGGCCAATAATGGCGACCCCAACCTTCTCAGTTGTCATTACTTCAATTAATTCTTCAGCGTCGAATTTGAATTTGCGGCGCTTAATGACCGGGCGAGGATTGGCAAAGCTCATACCAAGGTCGGAAATCGCAATTCCAATGGTTTTTGTGCCCAGATCCAGACCAATAAGGGTCTGTCCTTTTTCCAAATGATTGGAAACATCTTCGATTTCGATAATTGCCATGGTGATTCCGCCAAAATTACGTTATCTGCACCTCTATACTGATTTTCTAGATTTTACGATATTGGAGATGGAAAAAGTGAAACTCACTTGGCTTGGACATTCAGCTTTTAGATTTGAATTGAATGATACAGTGATCCTGGTTGATCCTTTTATTAAGGGAAACCCAAAAGATGATATCGATTTTGAAAAGGTCACGGGTGATACAACGCATATAGCCTTGACCCATGGCCATGGTGATCATTTGGGTGATACGGTGGAGATCGCGTCAAAAACTGGTGCGACTGTGATTGCAAATGCTGATCTGTGCAATTGGCTCAATGATGTACATGGGATTAAAAAAACTGAAGGCGGCAATACTGGTGGCACAATCGGGTTTGATGATTTCTCAGTGACCTTTGTGGACGCCAAACATTCATCGGCGAAAATCACCAGCGACGGCGTTTCCCACGCGTTGGGCAATGCCAATGGATTGATGTTTCATTTCCGTAATGCGCCATCCATTTTGCATATGGGGGATACGGATATCTTTTCTGATATGGCGCTTATCAATGAGTTGCATGAACCGGATATTGGTATTGTGCCAATTGGTGACAGATATACGATGGGAAGCGCTGTTGCTGCGCTATCCTGCCAGCGATACTTCAAATTCAGTTCGATTATTCCCTGTCATTTTTCCAGCTTTCCTTCACTCACACCCAATGCAGATCAATTTATTGAGGCATTGGGGGAAGATGGCGACAAGGTGTTGCGGCTAATTTCGGGAACTGCGATTGAGCTTTAACGCTGATTATCATGAAAACCTGCTTGCCCTTGCAACTCAGCAAGGCTATAGCGAAAAGAATATAAAAAATTCATCGGAGTAGACGTATGTCAGTAGATCAGGCAACGGTTAAACGTGTTGCAAAGCTCTCCCGCATTGCCATTAGCGAAGAAAATCTTGGTAAGATGGAAGGTGAGCTCAACGCTATTTTGGGCTTTGTTGAGCAGCTTTCTGAAGTGGATGTGGAAGGTGTTGAACCAATGACATCTGTGACACCCATGGAGATGAAGAAACGCGTAGATGGTGTGACCGATGGTTCCAAGGCTGAAGACATTGTAGCCAATGCGCCTGAAAGCGATGACAATTTCTTTGTCGTGCCAAAGGTTGTTGAATAGGGTTTAAGCCATTGCGCATCGAAGTTGAAACACCGTTGCAGGATGATATTCGTAAGCTGGTCAAGCAGCTGAATGAATATATGATGCCGTTAACACCCAAGGAGTTTCAGTTTCAATTAACTGTTGAGCAAATGGCAGAGCCCGGTGTGACTTTGTTTGTCGCGCGCAATGACAATAACGAAGCCGTTGGTATGGGTGCGCTGAAGATCCATGATGAAGAAATGGGCGAAGTCAAACGTATGTTCACATTAGAACATGTTCGCGGCGAGCGCGTTGGATCCAAAATTCTCAATAAGATTGAAGAATTGGCAGCGACGAATAAATTGAACGAATTAAAGCTAGAGACTGGTGAAGCTCCCGGTTTTGAACCAGCCTGGCGATTATACGAACGAAATGGTTATCAGACCTGTGGTGCGTTTTTAGATTACCCAGATTCTGGATATTCGAGATTTTACTTAAAAAAGATTGCATAATGACTGAACTTACACAATTGACCATCGCCGAAGCGCGGCAGAAACTTCAATCAAAAGAGATCACATCTGTTGAGCTAACAGATGCTTATCTTTCAGCTATTGATAGTGCCAATGAGCAGTTGAATGCGTATGTCAAGGTGACCCATGATAAAGCGCGTGAAATGGCCGCTGCGTCTGATGCTAAACTTGCAAAAGGCGAGGGTGGCAATCTTGAAGGCATTCCGTTGGGCATTAAAGATTTGTTCGCGACAGAAGGCGTGCACACCCAAGCCTGCAGTCACATTCTTGATAAGTTTGAGCCAAAATACGAATCTACCGTCACCAAAAACCTTTGGGACGATGGCGCAGTGATGCTGGGTAAGCTCAACATGGATGAATTTGCTATGGGGTCTTCCAATGAGACAAGCCATTATGGGGCTGTAACCAATCCGTGGCGCGCAAAGAATTCCAACGAATCTTTGGTCCCTGGTGGTTCTTCCGGTGGTTCAGCCTCTGCGGTCTCTGCGCATTTATGCGCCGGTGCAACAGCAACGGATACAGGTGGATCCATTCGTCAGCCTGCAGCCTTTACAGGCACTGTGGGTATTAAACCAACATACGGCCGTTGTTCGCGCTGGGGCACGGTTGCGTTTGCGTCGTCACTTGATCAGGCAGGTCCAATTGCACGCGATGTGCGCGATGCTGCGATTATGTTGCGTTCAATGGCATCAACAGATGCAAAAGACACAACCTGTGTTGATATGCCAGTGCCAGATTATGAAGCTGCGCTCGGCGGTTCTGTTAAAGGCATGAAGATTGGTATTCCAAAAGAATATCGCATGGATGGCATGCCAGATGATATTGAAAAGCTTTGGCAGCAAGGGATTGCTTGGCTCAAAGACGCAGGTGCTGAAATCGTTGATATTTCATTGCCGCATACAAAATATGCGCTGCCTGCTTATTATATCGTTGCGCCGGCGGAAGCGTCATCAAACTTAGCGCGTTATGACGGTGTTCGTTACGGATTGCGCGTTGAGGGCAAGAATATCGAAGATATGTATGAGCAAACCCGTGCAGAAGGCTTTGGCCCGGAAGTACGTCGCCGCATCATGATTGGCACTTATGTGCTCTCTGCTGGGTATTACGATGCTTACTACATCAAAGCGCAAAAAGTTCGCACATTGATCAAGCGCGATTTTGAAAATGCATTTGCGCAAGGTATCGATACAATTCTAACGCCCGCGACGCCATCTTCAGCCTTTGCTATTGGCGATAAAGAAATGGCGTCTGATCCAGTTAAAATGTATCTCAATGATATCTTTACTGTGACTGTGAATATGGCGGGTCTTCCAGGCATCGCAGTACCTGCGGGCTTGGATGAGAAGGGGCTTCCACTTGGATTGCAGCTCATTGGCAAGCCATTTGATGAGGAAGGTTTGTTTAAAACCGCCCATGTGATAGAACAAGCAGCGGGACGATTTACTCCAGATAAATGGTGGTAATGCCAATTGATAATTCGCCAAGCACGATCTACCGAAATTCGCACATTAGCGGCATTAGGTGTGATTGCTTGGGAACAGGCCTTTGCCGCAGCAGGTGAGGTTACCAATCATCTTAGAGAAAAAGCAGAAGCCACTTATTACGGTTTCTGCGAACAGTATTGGCCGATAATCATTGCTGCGGAAATCGATGGTGAAACTGTCGGATGGGCAGCGCTTGAACCGGGGCAAAACAAGATCACTGATGTTTGGGTTTTGCCTAATTTTCAAAGGCATGGGATAGGAACAGCGCTACTGTCAGAGCTTGAGCAACAAGCTGTATCGCGCGAGTTTGATGAAGTCTTTTTAGAAACCCACGCAAAGAACTCACCTGCATTGTCATTCTTTAAAAAACACGAATACACAATTAGTGGTCTAAAGTCCGCATACTCCCCCACAATGGATAAATCAGTTGATACGTTGGAGATGAGAAAGAGATTCAATTAGGTAATTATTTGATTCAAGGGAAATGAATATCTATCTGAAATTTATATTCAATTTCATCATGGTGCCAAGTTTTTAAAAGGCACATAAATCATGATATCAAATATGCGCAAAATGCTGAAAATTCTATATTTAAAACTTGAGAGCTTGCAGTCTCATTCGCATTGATTTACGAAGAGATTCAAACACCAAAAGCAATTTTAAGGTCCTAAAATGACAGCCCCAGAACTTGTCGATACACGCACACCCGATGCCAAACGTTTTATTGCCGGCGCCACAGGCGACTGGGAAATTATCATTGGTTTGGAAGTCCATGCTCAAGTCACCAGTGAAGCAAAATTATTCTCAGGTGCTTCCACTGAATTTGGTCGTGCACAAAATGACAATGTGTCACTAGTTGATGCAGCAATGCCAGGCATGTTGCCAGTGATCAACGAAGAATGCGTCCGTCAGGCGGTGAGAACAGGTCTTGGTTTGAAAGCCAAGATCAATAATCGCTCGATCTTCGACCGCAAAAACTATTTCTATCCTGATCTACCGCAAGGCTATCAGATTTCGCAGTTTAAAGATCCGATTGTTGGTGAGGGGACAATTATCATTTCTGTGGGGCCTGACAAGCAAGGTCAATTTGAAGATACGGAAATTGGTATTGAGCGTTTGCATCTAGAGCAGGATGCGGGCAAATCGATCCACGATCAGCATCCAACTCTATCTTATGTTGATTTGAACCGTTCCGGCGTTGCCCTAATGGAGATTGTTTCTAAACCCGACATGCGCTCGGCGGATGAAGCCAAAGCCTATTTGACAAAACTTCGCACGATCCTTCGCTATCTCGGCACATGTGACGGCAATATGGATGAAGGTTCTATGCGCGCTGATGTGAACGTTTCTGTTCGCAAGCCAGGTGGTGAATTCGGAACACGTTGTGAGATCAAAAACGTCAACTCCATTCGTTTTGTTGGTCAGGCGATTGAATATGAAGCACGTCGCCAGATCGCGATCATCGAAGATGGTGGTGTGATTGATCAGGAAACACGTTTGTTTGATCCAAATAAGGGTGAAACACGCTCCATGCGTTCGAAAGAAGATGCGCATGATTATCGCTATTTCCCAGATCCTGATTTGCTGCCGCTTGAGTTTTCGCAGGAATATGTTGATGACTTGGCGAAAGATTTGCCAGAGCTTCCAGATGAAAAGAAAGACCGTTTGGTCAATGATTTGGGCCTTTCAGTTTATGATGCCTCCATTCTGGTCACCGAGCAGACCATCGCTAACTTCTTTGAAAAAGTTGCTGAAGGCCGTGATGGCAAGCTTGCTGCCAACTGGATCATCAATGATCTATTGGGTGCGCTGAACAAAGCGGGCAAAGAAATTGAAGAAAGTCCTGTGTCTCCAGAGCAATTAGGCGCGATCATTTCTATGATCCAAGATGAAACAATTTCGGGTAAGATTGCTAAAGAATTGTTTGAAATCGTCTTTAACGAAGGTGGTGATCCTGCCAAAATCGTTGAAGAGCGCGGCATGAAGCAGGTAACAGATACTGGCGCGATTGAAGCGGCTGTTGATGAGATCATTGCCAATAATCCTGAGCAAGTTGAAAAAGCCAAAGCCAAACCTCAATTAGCTGGCTGGTTTGTTGGTCAGGTGATGAAAGCAACAGGCGGTAAAGCAAACCCACAAGCGGTGCAGAAATTGGTTCGTGCCAAGCTTGGTGTTGAATAAAGGCTGAAGTCGTATGTTTTTTGTCAGAACAGCTTCGGTTCGCGATGCAGAAAAAGTTCAAAAACTGCTGCATACGACATGGCATGCGACTTATGATTCCATCCACGGACCGGAGAAAGTGGATGAAATTTGCGATAAATGGCATTCGCTGGATGCGATTAAAAGCAAAATGGAAGGTCGTTTTTCCGAATATGTTGTGGCAGATAATGGCACTGAAATCGGTGGTGTTGGATTCGCCATTGCTCCTGATAAAGCGGGCATCGCCCAACTCAGCCAGCTCTATGTTCTGCCCGAATTACAAGGTCAGGGCATTGGCACTGACCTCTTGGGTGAGATTGAACAAAGCTTTCTTGACGTTAAAGCCATGCGTATTGAGGTTGATCCAAAAAATGAGCAAGCAATCGCGTTTTACAAAGCCCATGGCTATGCGCAGATAGGTGAGACCTCTGATTGCGGTGGTGGTGGCGATAATATGCCAGCACTTATCTTCGAAAAGAAATTTGACGAACAATGGTCGCTATAAGAGAAGCAGATATTTCTGATCTCGATCCTCTGCGCTCACTGTTATTTCAGACCTGGCGTCATACATTTGAACCACTTCATGGCAAAGCGCATGTCGATGAGATTTGCGCGCGCTGGGAGGATGGTCGAGAGCTTAAGGCGCGGATAATTGCACAAGATGCAACATTTCTTGTGGCTCACGTAGATCAACACATTATCGGCATGGCATTCGCGAAGGCTCCAAATCAGGATGGGATTGCTTATTTAAGCCAGCTTTATGTTTTGCCAGACAATCAACAGCAGGGCATTGGCTCTGATCTGTTATGTGAGATTGAGACAAGTTTTCCCCATGCGAAGCTTATGCGGCTTGGCGTGGACGCGAAGAATGTAAAAGCGGTTGGCTTTTATGAGCGTTTTGGCTATAGAAATACCAATATCCGTTTGCAGGAAGGTGGAATGGAAGCTTTAGTGTTTGAAAAACAACTCTAAATGTTGACCAGCACTGGACATCACAAAACACAAGCGGCATAAGTCAAACAAACGAATTCAGTAGAGCGAATCGGCGATATGAAATCATTCTTACTCGGACTTTTTACTTGGTGGAACGGCGCTACAGTTGGAACACGCTTCCACACATGGCGTAAAGGCACACGCGTGGGTGAAGACGAATTTGGTAATGTTTATTACCAAGGTGGTCAGGATGATGAAGGTCGCACGCGTCGCTGGGTGATTTACAACGGTTATGCCGAAGCTTCTGCCATTCCAGCTGGTTGGCACGGATGGATGCATCACCGCACTGATGTTTCACCCGCTGATGAAGACTATACACCGTTTGAATGGCAGGCGCCTCATGAAGCCAATAAAACAGGGACTGCTGGTGCCTATCGTCCGAAAGGTTCAATGCTTAATCCTGCAGATCGCCCAACAGTTACGGGTGATTATGACGCTTGGTCGCCACGCAGCTAGGTGAAAATAAACTTATTGGTCAGACCTCGTTTTGGCCCAATTTAACTGGTTCAATGATAACAAGACGATCGAGACGTAATCATTTTATGAAACAGTTTTTCAATTTCAAATTTTTAGCCGCCACTCTTCTTTCCTGCTTTATGTTTGTTCCAAACATAAATGCGGAACGATTAACCAATCCTGTCGCGGTATTTTCCGGTATTGATAAAATCACAGGGCGGATTACGACATTCGATGTTTATGTCGACGAAACCGTTCAGTTTGGTGCTTTGCAGGTAACGCCACGCGTTTGTTATACGCGTGATGAAACAGAGGCACCCAAAACAACGACCTTTGTTGAGGTGGATGAGATCACGCTTGATCGCAAAATCAGACGCATTTTCTCAGGTTGGATGTTTGCCGATTCCCCGGGATTAAATGCGGTGGATCACGCTGTTTATGACGTTTGGCTTGACGGTTGTAAGCAGACTTCGGATATCCCCCCGCCAAGTGGTTCTTAATCGAACAACCTCGCAATATTAACTCACGCAACTAAATTTGATAATTCTCACGTTTTATGACAGTCTTTGATGTGATTGTTTAAAACATGCGGGCTGTTTTTGTCTGCCATCTAAGTCATTGTAATTTGGGAATTGATTGTGTTGTTTGGAAAATTTTTACGCTTCGTGCTGGTAAGCGTCGTGTCAGTGATTTTATTCTCATCACCTGCTGTCTCCCATGATTTAAAGATATTTACGATTGGAACGGGCGGGGTGACCTATACTTATCACCCTGTGGGCGGCATGTTGGCAAATGCTATTTCAAATCCACCCCAAGCCTTGCCATGTGGGAAAGGTGGCAATTGTAACTTGAAAGATCTGATTGCTGTGAGTGTGTTGTCAAATGGATCAATTGACAATGTGACCGCTGTTTCAGAAGGGAAAATTAGTTCAGGATTTGTTCAATCAGATATTGCTTACTGGATGTATACGGGCACAGGTATATCTGGGAATAAGCAGCCTAGAAGAAATTTAAGAGCGATAGCAGCTTTGTATGAAGAGCATGTTCAGCTTGTGACTTTGAAAAGAAGCGGAATTACCACAATACAAGACCTTAGGGGTAAACGCGTAGCTATTGATGAACCGGGTTCCGGAACGCGTGTGGATGCGAAACTCATCTTAGAAGCCAGCGGTATCTATGAAGAGGACTTCAAGGCGCGAAGTTTGCGCGGTAAAGATGCTGCTAATGCCTTAAGATTAGGCGTAATTGACGCGTTTTTTGTGGTTGCAGGTTATCCGACCGATCTAATTTCGGAATTGGCGAGCCGAGTTGATATAAAAATCATTCCAATAGACGCCGCAGCCGCTGATGGTTTGACCAGTGAATATGAGTTTTTTATTTCCAACACCATACCGGCTGGGACCTATCGGGGTGTCGAGGAGACAGCAACTTTGTCTGTCGGTGCATTGTGGATTACTTCTGCAGACGAAGATGAAGAACTCATATATGGCGTTACCAGTACGCTTTGGAGCGATCGTACACGCAAGTTGCTGGATGTTGGTCATGCGCGAGGCAAAGATATCACAATGGATACAGCGCTTTACGGAATTGGAATTCCGCTACATCCCGGTGCAGAGCGTTTTTATGAAGAAAAAGGCTTATTGGAATAATGGGTTCTCGCGAGGAACTGATAAAGTTCCCAACTGCAGTGCCTGTTCGCGGAAATATTTTTAGCCGATAAGTCGATTTTTCATGCATATTTCAAGAATGATACCCATTGCGTTGCTCTATTGACGTTTCACGGTCACAAATCTGTGTATATTAACTCTTCAGACAATGAAAATTTGACCAATTTGTCAAAAAAATCAATTATTTAAATTCGTAATCGGTTGATAAAAATTTTCTATTGAAAATATCAGAAAAATCGCGTAACTCTAAAGATAGGAAACGGGAGACGCTGGTTTTATCGCCAGGGCCGAAGGAGCAACCGCCTCGGAAACTCTCAGGCAAAATGGACCGTTTTCGCGAATTAACTCTGGAGAGTGGCAGTTTGCCCGCCGAAGGGATAGCGATCTCAGGCATCAGGACAGAGGAGGCATCTTTGTAGGGCCGTTTGGCTTCACACGTAAGGTGCTGACATGATCAGCCGAAATTGAGGATTAACATGGCTGACTTGTTACGAACTCCATTATACGATTATCACGTTGAAAAAGGCGCTAAATTAGTGCCGTTTGCTGGTTATGAGATGCCGGTACAATATCCGCTTGGCGTGATGAATGAACACAAGCATTGCCGCGCCAAAGCTGGATTGTTTGATGTTAGCCATATGGGGCAGGTGCTCCTTTCACCAAAATCTGGCGATATTAATGACGCGTGCCTTGCACTCGAAACGCTTGTGCCAATGGATATTTGTGCGCTAAAGCCCGGGCGTCAGCGCTATGCCTTTTTCACAAATGAAACAGGTGGCATCCTTGATGATCTGATGGTGGCCAATCGCGGTGATCACTTGTTTCTGGTGGTCAATGCAGCATGCAAAGATGCTGATATCGCCCACATGAAAAACAAAATCAGTGATGTATGCGAGATCTCAGTGGTGGATGATAGAGCGCTTGTTGCGCTTCAGGGACCAGACGCTGAAGCGGTTTTATCTGCGTTCATTCCGGCCGTTGCAGATTATAAGTTTATGGATGTGGCGATTGTTGAATATGATGGTATGGAGCTTTGGATCTCGCGCTCTGGATATACCGGCGAAGACGGTTATGAGATTTCTGTTCCTGCAGAAAATGCGTCGGCATTTGTTTCAAAACTCTCAGAGAGTGACTTAGTTGAGCCAATCGGTCTGGGCGCGCGTGATAGTTTGCGTCTTGAGGGTGGGCTTTGTCTTTATGGCAATGACATTGATGAAAGCACGACACCTGTTGAAGCGGCGCTGACTTGGGCTATCCAAAAAGCAAGACGCGCAGGTGGCGATCGTGAAGGCGGTTTTCCCGGTGCTGAAAAAGTGCTTGCACAGTTTAAAGATGGCGCGCCACGAAAACGTGTAGGTCTTTTGCCTGAGGGCAGAGCGCCAATGCGCGCTGGGACAAAGCTGTTCGCATCGGAAACATCAAACGATGAAATAGGTGAAATCACATCAGGTGGCTTTGGACCATCGGTCAATGGCCCTGTTTCTATGGGTTATGTTTCATCCGAATATAGTGCTGATGGAATGCAGGTTTTTGCGGAAGTGCGCGGCAAACGTTTACCCGCCATTGTCACCAAAATGCCTTTTGTGGCAGCGAATTTTAAAAGATAACCTTAGGAGAGAACTCATGAAATATACCGAAGAACACGAATGGCTAAAGCCAGAAGGTGATGTTGTGATTGTTGGCATTACCCAACACGCTGCTGATGCTTTGGGCGAATTGGTTTTTGTTGAATTGCCTGAAGTGGGCACGGAAGTTGAAAAAGGCGAAGAGATCGTTGTGATCGAAAGCGTGAAAGCTGCGTCTGACATTACCGCGCCCCTCGATGGTGAAATCACTGAAGTTAATCAAGACATTGTCGACACACCAACATTGGTGAATGAAGACCCAACCGCTGCTGCTTGGTTTTTCAAGATGAAACTCAAAGACGCAAGCGAAATGGACGGATTGATGGATGAAGACGCTTATAAAGCGCTGATCGATTAATCACCATCCTGCTGGAACGATAAGATATCAAGGAATTGTCATGAGCTATAATTTGACCGATTACCAACCTTACGATTTTGCAAATAGACGCCATATCGGGCCGTCTCCGAAAGAAATGGAAGAGATGCTGGAAGTGGTTGGCGCATCATCTTTGGATGATCTAACAGATCAAACGGTTCCTGCGAATATTCGCCAAACAACGGCGTTGACATCGCCGGCCATGTCGGAAAATGAATTGCTCAATTTCATGCGCAAAGTGAGCCGCATGAACATTGTTGTCACGTCTTTGATCGGGCAGGGTTATCACAACACGTTCACACCGCCTGCCATTCAGCGCAACATCTTGGAAAACCCGGCTTGGTATACAGCTTATACGCCTTATCAGCCTGAGATCTCGCAAGGTCGCCTTGAGGCCTTGCTGAATTTCCAAACCATGATGATTGATTTGACTGGCTTGGAAGTTGCCAACGCGTCGCTTTTGGATGAAGCAACAGCTTGTGCGGAAGCCATGACCATGGCGCAGCGTGTGGCTAAGTCGAAAGCCAATGCGTTCTTTATTGATGAGAATTGCCATCCGCAAAATATCGATGTGATGCGTACACGCGCAGAACCTTTGGGCATTGAGCTCATTATTGACGACCCTGAAAATCTTGATGCGAGCCAAGTCTTTGGTGCGATTTTCCAATATCCAGGAACGCATGGTCATGTGTCTGATTTCACCTCAAAAATGGATGCGTTGCATGAAAATAAAGCGATTGGTGTGGTATCTGCGGATCCAATGGCATTGACGCTGTTGAAAGAACCGGGTGCGATGGGTGCTGATATTGCCGTTGGCTCCACACAAAGATTTGGTGTGCCGCTTGGTTATGGTGGACCGCATGCAGCTTACATGGCAACCAAAGATGCCTTTAAGCGCTCGATGCCGGGTCGAATTGTGGGTGTTTCTATCGATTCACACGGAAACAAGGCTTATCGTCTAGCACTTCAAACGCGCGAGCAGCATATTCGCCGTGAAAAAGCGACATCAAATGTGTGTACAGCACAGGCACTGCTTGCCGTTATGGCATCGATGTATGGTGTGTTCCATGGTCCAGATGGTTTGAAAGCGATTGCGCAGCGCATTCATCTTAAAGCATCACGTTTGGCCGATGGCTTGCGTTTGCTGGGATTTGAGATTGAGCCAAAAACCTTCTTCGATACAATCACGGTCAATGTGGGCGGTTTGCAAAGCGTTGTGATGAAATCTGCGCTCAACGAAGGTGTGAATTTACGCGCTGTGAGCTCCAATAAGATCGGTATCACAGTCGATGAAGTGACAGATGATGATACGCTTGAAGCGGTTTGGACGGCCTTTGGTTTGGAGCGCAAAAACTTCCCATCAAAAGCGGACTATAATTTGCCAGAAAATATGGAGCGTCAAACAGATTTCATGACGCATTCAATTTTCCATATGAACCGTTCAGAGGCTGAAATGACGCGGTATATGCGCCGTTTAGCCGATCGTGATTTAGCTTTGGACCGCGCAATGATCCCATTAGGATCATGTACAATGAAGCTTAATTCTGCAGCTGAAATGATGCCGATTAGCTGGTCTGGATTTGCCAATATTCATCCATTTGTTCCGGCTGAACAAACACGTGGCTATCAACTGATGGTCAAGGATTTATCCGATAAATTGTGCGAAATCACCGGCTATGACGGCATTTCCATGCAGCCAAACTCTGGTGCACAAGGGGAATATGCAGGGCTTTTATCCATTGCCTCTTATCATAAGGCGAATGGCGAGGGGCATCGCAATATCTGTCTTATTCCAATGTCAGCGCATGGTACAAATCCTGCTAGCGCGCAAATGGTTGGCTATAAGGTTGTGCCGGTTAAAAGCTCTGACAACGGCGATATTGATGTTGATGATTTCAGAGAAAAAGCCCAGCAGCATGGGGATAATCTTGCGGCATGCATGATCACTTATCCTTCAACACACGGCGTGTTTGAAGAGCGGGTGCGTGAGATCTGCGACATCACCCATGAATTTGGCGGTCAGGTCTATATGGATGGCGCTAATATGAATGCCATGGTTGGAGTCTCACAACCCGGTGACATTGGCTCAGATGTTTCGCATTTGAATTTGCACAAAACCTTTTGTATCCCCCATGGTGGCGGTGGGCCAGGCATGGGGCCGATCGGTGTAAAAAAGCACCTAATCCCGCATTTACCAGGTCACCACACACAAGGAACGGATGGTGCTGTCTCAGCTGCACCTTATGGATCGACAAGCTTATTGCCAATTTCATGGGCTTATTGCTTGATGATGGGTGGCGAAGGTCTGACACGCGCCACAAAATTTGCGATTTTAAATGCAAACTATATCGCCAAGCGCTTAGAAGGTGCCTATCCGGTACTATATCAGGGGCCAGGTGGTCGCGTTGCGCATGAATGCATTATTGATACGCGTCCTTTGGCCGAATTTGGTGTCAGCGTTGATGATATCGCCAAACGTTTGATTGATTGTGGCTTTCATGCCCCAACTATGTCATTCCCTGTGGCAGGTACATTGATGATTGAACCAACTGAATCTGAGCCAAAAGCTGAGCTTGATCGCTTCTGTGATGCCATGCTGGCCATTCGCCAAGAAGCGCAGGATGTTGCAGATGGGAAATATCCTGCTGACAATAATCCACTTTGCAACGCGCCACACACAATGAGTGATCTTGTTGGTGAGTGGGATCGTCCATATTCACGCGAGCAGGGGTGTTTCCCACCCGGCGCATTTAAAGTTGATAAATATTGGGCGCCGGTTAATCGCGTTGACAATGCCTATGGCGACAGAAATCTTGTGTGTTCATGCCCACCAATGGATGAATATTTGGAAGCTGCGGAGTAGTATCAGACAAAGAACAACATTTTTATGGAATTACTATGATTGCCGTCATCTTTGAAGTTATCCCGCATCCTGAACATAAGCAGGAATATTTAGATATTGCCGCAAGTTTGCGGCCGGAACTTGAAAAGATTGACGGCTTCATATCCATTGAACGTTTTCAAAGCTTGGTTGATCCGAATAAGCTTTTATCATTGTCATTTTATGAGAATGAAGAGGCACTCAATCAATGGCGCAATGTGGAAAGCCACCGCATGGCGCAAGCTGTTGGACGCGAAAAGATCTTTGATGATTATCGCATACGGATTGTCAGCGTCATGCGTGATTATACCATGAGCGAGCGCGATGAAGCGCCCGCTGATAGTCGATCACGACACGGTTGATTACCTTTTTAATTGCCTTGATAGGCTTCAAAGGCATTGTTGGATGCGGCGCTCAGATTTGCCGGGCATGAATTGACGTGGCGATCAAAGATCAGAGTTTTGCCTTTTCCAGCGCCAGGTTTTTCAATGAAATGACCATAGCAGTTTTGATCGCAATAAAAGAGCGAACCCGTTGCACCGCTGACATTTTCAACATTGCCAGAGTTTAATTGAACACGTGTCTGGCCCATGGTTCCGCTCATGACGTAGCAAGATTTTGAACCATTGGGGATGGTTTTAAACTCATCGATGGTAAATTTCATTGGAATACCGACAATTTCTTTGCCGGAATTGTCCAGGCGTCGATCCCAACTATTGCGGGATGAACCTACAGGTGTCCCACTAAAACAATCGAGTATGGCGTAATCATCACTTGATTTAGCGTTGTAAAAATATCGCCCGCTTGCGTCTTTTACGCCGCGACATTCGTCCAATTTGTCCTCGATATCATTTGCGCTATCAAACCAGCCGAGGGCGAGAATGGGAAAACCATCAAATGCATAACCAATGGGCTGACGTTTTACATCAACGGCTTCGCGGCCCAAATCTTCAATCAAGCATTTAGGTGCCATGTGATAATGGTAGTCATCACCGCGCCCTGCATGGCCGCCACATTCATCCAATTCTCCGCGTTCCATCGCGCTCGCTGGTTTGCCCGTTGCAGCTTGAATTGGCCCTTGGGTGCTTGGATCAAAAATTGGTACGCCGTTGACGGCAATGCCAATGGGGCCGGGTTCTGTATAAGTTGGCTTATCGGCCAATTGCGGATTACGCTTAATACCCACCTCTAGATTATGAGGCGTTGGGAATTGCTGATTGGTACCGGTAATGCCTTTCATCAGCGTATGGGAATGATGGGGCAGGGCTTTCGATTGGAATTTGATCCGGTCAGATGTACATTGAAAATTCTCAACCTCTTCGGTGAAGCATCCAGCATCGCAATCGCAATCAGCGATATTTTCTTTGATAGAGTGGGCCTGTGCGCTCATGGAAGAGCTGGCTGCTAAACTTAAATACAGTATTGTGCTGGGAATAAGAGAGTGAGATTTCATGATTTATATCCAAAATAGTTAGTCGTTCTTGTTCGGATGCGACCGGTCATTTTGGTGACTTACTACCACACTGTAGAGAGAGTGTGGAGAAAAAGAGGCAATTCTTCGTAACTCTTAAAACGCTAATACATCGTGTAGTTATGCTTGCTGCCTGTGCCCTTATAGCGCTGGAGTTCAAGCTTATTGCTACCCAATAATGTGATCTGTTGACATTCACGAGGGACGGGAATGATGCCTATTCTGGCTGTGCGGCACCAAAATTTGCCCTGCCAATACCATTTGCCAGTAACTTTAATGCCTTTCACACGACCATCAATTTTGCCGTTAGATGCCATGCGCAGCCAGGTATTATCGTTTTGGGCTACTTTCTTACCAACGACTTTCTGAATGAATTCGTTTTTGTTGTCGATGAGATCTTTAGACTGCGCCACATTGGGCAAACTTACTAAAAGTGTAAACGCTGCGACTGAAATAGCTGATTTGAACATGGATCACCTCATTTTTGAGGTTTTTACGTTCAGCTCTGAGTCTTAGATCACCTTTTAATGAAACACTTTGTAACCGCATGAAACAATGTCTTGAGGTGATGCAGGTGGTGATTGGCCGAATTATCTATGCCAAAGACCGCACTTTAAAATAAAGCCGCCATTTATAGAGCTGAATGAGCTTCGGCTAACCAATTTAAAGCCATGGGCTATATATTGTCTTGTGAGTTTATGCAGATTTCCGCCATAGGCCCACGCCCAGTTAGAGGCTTTTTTATATTTCGTCTCATAGGTCAAACGAACCAATACAGGATCAGCAATGCCGCCAACTGCAGCTTTCCGTTTGCATTTTATTTTGGTTGGAAAATAGCCCTTGCGTTGCATGACACTGGAGAACTTTTTTAACTGACTAGAATTCATCCATTCTGTGGTTTGGCCGGCTTGCGCGAAAGACGCGCTTGTAAGCAGGATTGTTGATGCTAAAACAGCGGCAAGCATATGACTACGTGACATGAATGGGAATCGTCCTTATTTAATGTTGAATTCTACCTATAAGTATCTCTCCCAGGTTGCAAGATGCAGTTGTATAAATTCGGACTTTTAGGTTTTAACTCGTGCCAGGGCTTGAAAAATTTCCAAGCACGCCCCACTTACAACGGTAAGCCAGTGGTCAGCAAAAATTATGGCTTTATTTTTTCAAAAATTGACTTTTTTGCTGTTAGCCTCTTGTGGTTTTGAGATTCGATCTATATGAGTGCCAGATGAATTGCACGGCGCGTTTGGCATGATAGCTAACCGCGCCGTAAAGACGTGGGAAAATTATGGC
>JAHDFS010000058.1 GCA_020628035.1 Rhizobiaceae bacterium | reverse complement strand
CGAAACCTGCTTATGAGCCGCAAAACCCAATTCCAAAAGGTATTTTGCCAGAAGGTACTTACACAGCCAAACACATCATTTTGGCAACAGGTGCACGTCCACGCGCATTGCCGGGTATCGAGCCAGATGGCAAACTGATCTGGACTTATTTTGAGAGCATGGTGCCAAAAGAAATGCCAAAATCCATTGTTGTGATGGGGTCTGGCGCAATCGGCATTGAATTTGCAAGTTTCTATCTATCCATGGGTGTTGAAGTCACCGTAGTTGAATTGATGAAAAACATTATGCCGGTGGAAGATGAAGAGATCTCCACAATTGCCCGCAAAGCGCTGGTCAAGCGTGGTATGAAAATTATCAATGAGGCGAAAGTCACCAAAGTTGATAAAGCCGCTAACAGCATTACAGCCCATGTTGAAACCAAAGACGGTAAAACTCAGGCGATTGCAGCTGATCGCTTGATCTCAGCTGTTGGTGTCCAAGGTAATATTGAAAATCTTGGCCTTGAAGAGCTTGGTGTGAAAACTGATCGTGGTTGCGTGGTCATCGATGGTTACGGTAAAACCAATGTTGAAGGTCTATATGCGATTGGTGATGTTGCAGGCCCACCAATGTTGGCTCACAAAGCCGAACATGAAGGTGTGATCTGCATTGAGAAAATTGCCGGTGTCCCAGGTGTTCACCCAATGGATAAAGGCAAGATCCCGGGCTGTACTTATTGTCATCCACAAGTGGCATCCGTTGGTCTTACAGAAGCTGCAGCAAAAGCAGCAGGCCGCGAGATCCGCGTTGGCCGTTATTCTTTCTCAGCCAATGGTAAGGCCATCGCACTCGGTGAAGACAATGGCATGATCAAAACGATCTTTGATAAAAATACCGGCGAACTTTTAGGCGCACATATGGTGGGCGCTGAAGTGACCGAGCTTATTCAAGGCTTTGTTGTTGCCATGAACCTGGAAACAACAGAAGAAGAGCTCATGCACACAATCTTCCCGCATCCAACGCTGTCAGAAATGATGAAGGAAAGTGTGCTGGACGCTTATGGACGCGCGTTGAACGCATAAATGAAGCTGTTTTTGATCCCAATGTTGGTCGGATTTGCCCTTGGTGCATTTGGTGGTATGGCCGCCATCCAGGGGCGGGGATCTGTTGACTTGGGATCATCAAGTTATGAAGGCTGGACCGGCATCTTGGTTGTTGCCGGTATTTTAACCGCAGTTGGATTTGTCATTGGTCTTATTCTCTGGTTATTGGTAAGAACCTTAAAGACAGCCCAAAAGATAGATGCAGATTAATCGCTGACATTGCGTCACATTGCATCTTGTTTGAAACAACCTATCTTAGGTGAAAGCGAATTTGGAGTTTAAATCATGGTGACCGTCATCGATACGACAAAACCAGAAAAAGCAAAGCTTAGACATCCGGAAAAAGCGCATAAACCGGATAGCGAGATCACAAAAAAACCTGATTGGATCCGCGTAAAGGCACCTGTCTCCAAAGGTTATCGCGAGACACGTAACATCGTGCAGGCCAACAATCTTGTCACAGTATGCGAAGAAGCAGGCTGCCCAAATATCGGTGAATGCTGGGATAAAAAACACGCAACCTTCATGATAATGGGTGAGATTTGCACACGTGCTTGTGCGTTCTGCAACGTCATGACTGGTAAGCCGAATGCACTAGACCAATCAGAGCCTGAAAATGTGGCTAAAGCTGTCGTTGAGATGGGCCTAAAGCACGTTGTGATCACCTCTGTTGATCGCGATGATCTAGATGATGGCGGCGCTGAACATTTCGCGCAAGTCATTGGCGCAATCCGCAAAGCTTCACCAGAAACGACCATTGAGATCCTTACACCTGACTTCTTGCGCAAAGACGGCGCTTTGGAAATTGTTGTGGCGGCAAAACCGGATGTGTTTAATCACAATCTTGAAACTGTGGCATCCAACTATCTAACGGTTCGTCCGGGCGCGCGTTATTTCCATTCCATGCGTTTGCTTCAGCGCGTAAAAGAGCTGGACCCAACCATCTTTACCAAATCAGGTATCATGGTGGGCCTTGGTGAAACACGAAACGAAGTTTTGCAATTGATGGATGATTTCCGTGTTGCAGACGTTGATTTCTTGACCATTGGCCAATATTTACAGCCGACACGCAAACACCACCGTGTAGTGAGCTATGTGACGCCAGATGAGTTCAAATCATATGAAACCAATGCCTATGCCAAAGGTTTCTTGATGGTTTCAGCAAGCCCGCTCACACGCTCATCGCACCATGCCGGTGATGACTTTGCCAAGCTTAAAGCTGCGCGAGACGCCAAAAACGCGAAATGAGTATCGTCATTCATGCCTAAATTTGAACGGACGCATCTCGTCAATCACAAAGCCCAAGATATGTTTGATCTTGTGGCTGATGTTGAGAAATATCCTGAATTTCTGCCTATGTGTGAGGCTTTAACGATACGCGAAACGCGCGAGCGTGGTGGCAAAACGCTTCTAGTCGCCGATATGACAGTAGGCTATAAATCCATTAACGAGACATTTACCAGCCAGGTGTTTTTAAAACCCGATGAGATGGTGATTGAAGCCAAATATATCGATGGTCCGTTTAAGCATCTAGATAATCGGTGGCGTTTTACAGATGTCGATGATACCGGCACCAGCGAAGTTGATTTTTATATCGACTATGCCTTTAAGAGCATGGCTTTAGGGCTGGTAATGGGCTCAATGTTTGAGCGCGCCTTTGCCAAATTCACCCAGAGCTTTGAAGCGCGGGCGGACGAAATCTACGGGCGTTAGGTCTTAAGACACATCTGGGAGGAGAACCGATGAAGGTCTTTTTATACATTTGTGCTGCGATATTTCTGATCGGACCAATTATTATCTGGACGCTACTTTCCGCCATGAAATGCGCCTATGTGAATTCATCCAATTGCAGCGTTAATTTAAGCGACTTCATGGATGGCGAGTTCTTGATGCTCTACGCCATCCCATTTTCGATCGGTATGATATGCGTTTATTTTGCGAAAAAGCGCAAATCTAAAAGCTGATAAACAAACCTATCATCTACTTACTTGCATTAATCGCAGCTGTTTGGAATGTGCTGTCGTCGAGTTTATCGGTTGGGCTGCGTGGTGCGCCACCGCCTTCACCCATATATTCATCCCGCGTTCCGATAAAGTAATAGCCACCTTTGCCGCGCGGTGCGGTCACATAACGCTCATGCAATTCAAAATCACCTTCCGTACAGCGGATCTCACCGATATGGATTTTTGTACCATTGCTGGTTTTGCGGCCAGAGCTTGATTCAAAATCACCTTGGCATTTCTTTTCTTCAGCTTCAATCGAAGCCTGAATCAATTGACTTTCATTCATCGCCGCACCATCAGGCACAATATGTGTGACAAGCAATCGAGCATTACCTTCAGCCACCGCGTGATAGCCGGTCAATTCTTCTTCCAACTGATCGCTTGGAATAAGCTTAATATCTGAAAGACCGGCATATCCAATCAATGCAAACATCTTTTGCGTGGCTTCCAGCTCATGGGCTTGATTGTTGTCATTGGTAATGGTTGTCTCAGCCAAATTTGGGGTGGCTGCTGTTGGAGCGGAGGCTGACGGCTGCGAAACAGAAGGCTGGTTTTGTGCTGTATTGGCACCAAACCCTTTTGACGCATTTGATCGCGCCACATGATAATCCACGCATTTAGATAAACGCGCAATCACGCGGGAGGTGCCTGTTAAACGAAAATCATAGGTGTAAGAGCCATCATAAACCTGCATTTTGTTGCCGCGGCGAAAGCGCGTAATCATAGATGGATCGTAGGGCATGGCCATCGTTACAAGCTTTGGAGTAGCCGTGGTTGCTGTGGCTGAAAACCATGCGCTGCGATCTATGCGATATTGCATGGTAAAACTATTGCCAGGCGTTAGGTTCCAATGGGGTGAACCAAAACCAAGAACCCAGCCGTATGTTTCATCAATTTGAATGCTAAGTGAGATGCCGTTGCGGTAGTTTGCGGTCGCAATGCAGGATAAAAACGAACCATCTTGATCCGATACAAATGCTTCGCCGTTCCAAGCGCCAACTTTAAAACTTTCAACAGAACCAGCAAAACTTGGAACGGTAAAGGCTGCAAATACTAAACAGGTTTTAGCTAAAAGCTTGAACATGAACGTCTCCCCAAAACATCGTGTCTTCTTGTTTTATTTGTTGAATGACAGTCTGCTAAACTTTTTCAAAAAGTCAATTCAGTAAGGGGAATTGTTGATAAAAATCAATTGCATTAATACTTTCGTACTAGTCAATCAGCATCAACAACTCGTTCAAAGCGCGGTCAACTGTTGCTTGCCTGATTTCATCACGCGATTTGTCAGCCCCTAAAAGAAGCTTATAGGTTTGAACGCCGACATTATTGGCTACACCCATATAGACAAGGCCAACCGGTTTTTCATCAGAACCGCCGCCTGGACCTGCAATTCCAGTAACCGCCACGCTCACATCGGCACGAGAGTTTATAAGCGCACCAACCGCCATCTCGCGTGCTGTTTGTTCGCTGACTGCACCATGGGCATCCAAAGTTTTAGATGAGACGCCAAGCATGTCCATTTTCGCTTCGTTTGAATAGGTTACAAAACCACGATCAACCACGCTTGAAGAGCCAGCAATATCCGTCAATGCACCAGCGATCAAACCGCCGGTGCAACTTTCCGCTGTTGCAATCATTAGACCTGCTTCAGTGTATTTTGCAATGATATCAGCGGCTTTGCTCAAAATTTTGCTCCATAGACCACCGTAGCAGTCGCAATGGCAGCTATGCCTTCCTCACGGCCAATGAAGCCGATCTTCTCGTTAGTGGTGGCTTTCACCGAACAACGAACGACATCAATATCGAGAATTTTGGCGAGACTTTCCCGCATTTTTTGGCGATGCGGACCGATTTTTGGCTGCTCAGCAATCAATGACACATCCGCATTGGTAATGATGCCGCCATGATCGCGTATGATTTGAGCGGCATGCTCTAAAAAGATGTAGGATGCAGCGCCTTTCCATTGTGGATCAGACGGTGGGAAGTGGTCACCAATATCGCCTTCACCGCATGTCGCAAGCAATGCATCAGTTAGTGCGTGAAGCGCAACATCAGCATCGGAGTGACCGGACAACGATTTATTATGTGGAATATCAATCCCGCACAAAGTCACATGATCGCCATCGACCAATTGGTGAACATCATAGCCATTGCCTGTTCGAACGTCCGCAAATACAGGCATTAGTTTTTCATTGGCCATTTCAATGTCTTCCGTTGTTGTAATTTTTATGTTGTCAGCATCACCTGGAACAATCAAAACTTTGCCATCTGCCCATTCTATCAATGCGCAATCATCGGTAAAGTCAAAGCGCGCCAGTCGCTCCGCTTCTAAATGAGCTGCGAGTATTGCATGAAATGCAAAGCCTTGTGGTGTCTGCGCTGCAAATAAATTATCGCGAGAGACGGTGTCTTCAATGTGCATATCAGAACCTGCGCGCTTTAATGTGTCCACCACAGGTGTTGCAGGCAGCACAGCTTGGTGTCCATTCGACAGAGCCTTGATGACACCAGTTATAACCTCATTGGTGATAAATGGACGCACGCCATCGTGAATTAATACCAGATCCGGTTTCAATTCAGATGCTGCTTTTAAGCCATTAAGCACGGATTGCTGCCGAGTCGCGCCACCATGAACAAAAGACACATTGTCTTGATTAACACCGTTACAGGCTTCGCTAATGAGTGCATCATCATCCATATGCGTGACCACAATAATGTGATTTATGCCTTCAAATTGCTCAAATTTCTCAATGGTGTGAGCAATAATTGGTCGTTTTCCGACCTTACGATACTGTTTTGGGCCATTTTTGAGACCGCCGGCACGTTCTCCACGACCTGCAGCTACGATTATAGCCACAATATTATGATTTATAGAATTTGACATAAATTGGATATGTTTTCCCAAACGCAATAAAGCCTAGCCCATTGTAAACTTTAAGTAAAAGACTTACCAGATGAAATTAAGCATATCGAAATTAATTTGAGTAATTTCATATTATCACTTGGCAAATTGGTTTTTAATGTCTAAAAATAAGGCAATACGTATTTTTGCACTTTTGAAAGGCAAATTGTGTTGGAACTAATTCGCCAACCTTTGAAAGTTGATCAATTAGAAACCAGAAATAGGGTGATACAAGCGCCTTTGTCCGGGGTTTCTGATCTGCCTTTCAGACAATTAGCTTTCGAATATGGTGCAGGCATGGTTGTAACCGAAATGGTCGCCAGCCGTGAATTGGTTTGTAACTCCGCAGAATCATTTGTTCGCATGCAAGGTGAGGGGATCACGCCACATGTTGTACAGCTTGCTGGAAGAGAAGCCAAGTGGATGCGTGATGCTGCCAAAATATCCGCTGATAGTGGTGCGGATATGATCGACATCAATATGGGGTGTCCTGCAAAGAAAGTCACCGGTGGTTATTCAGGTTCTGCCTTAATGAAAGATCTTGATTTAGCACGAGAATTGATCGACGCAACCGTGAAAGCCGTTGATATTCCGGTATCTGTGAAGATGCGTCTCGGCTGGGATACCGATTGCATCAATGCGCCAGAATTAGCCAAAAGCGCTGAGGATTTGGGTGCAAAACTTGTGACCGTTCATGGCCGTACACGCAATCAGTTTTATGAAGGCAAGGCTGATTGGCATGCCATTAAGGCTGTTAAAGAAGCGATTTCTATTCCGCTTATAGCCAATGGCGATGTTGAAACAGAGCTAGACATTCAGTCCATATTGGAAATTTCAGGCGCGGATGCTGTTATGGTCGGACGCGCAAGTCAGGGCCGTCCCTGGCATTGCGGGGCCTTGGCTGGAAACGACAATTTCCCGAAAACAACAAGAGATATCACTCAGTTCATAGAGCGACATTATCTCATGATGATTGATCATTATGGTGAAAAGATCGGTGTTCGGCAGTCTCGCAAGCATCTTAATTGGTATCTTGAACGTTTTGCGCCAAATATTTCACCCGACGCACGTGGCGATATTTTGTCATCAAAAGATATAAACCATGTTGTGAAAAAAATGACGCAAGCCATTGATAATAATTTTGTAATTCCAAAAGGAGAAGTCGCTTGATATCTATCAATAAAGATCAAGCTGCTCTGGTGCTCAATGCATTGCCACATGCTGTTGTTATGGTGGATGCAGAAGGCTTTATCATTTCTGCCAATTGGGAGGCAGAAGCCTTTCTAAGCGCCAGCCTGTCTCATCTGACCAATCATAAACTTCAAGAGTTTATGCCCTTTGGTAGCCCCGTGCTCAACCTGCTTGAACAGGTGCGCGAACGTGCAGGGCCAGTCAGCGAATATCGTGTTGATCTTAGTTCGCCGCGTTTGGGTGAAGAAAAACTCGTGGATATTTACGCGTCACCCGTCGGTGGCAATTCCACAGATGCTGTGATTGTCTTTCAGGAAAGATCTCGCGCGGATAAAATCGATCGTCAGTTAACACACCGAGCTGCGGCTAGGTCGGTATCAGGCCTTGCTTCCATGCTGGCCCATGAAATTAAAAATCCGCTTTCAGGTATTCGTGGAGCTGCACAACTGCTGGAAGCTTCGGTTAATGATGAAGATAAAGCACTCACAAGGCTGATCCGCGAAGAAACCGATCGTATTGTATCTTTGGTCGATCGCATGGAGATCTTCTCCGATGAGCGTCCCATTGATCGCGTGGCGATCAATATTCACTCCGTGCTGGATCATGTAATTGCAATTGCAAAGGCTGGTTTTGCGCGCGATATCGAGTTTGAGCAGCTGTATGATCCATCATTGCCGCTGGTCTATGCTAATCGCGACCAGCTTATCCAAGTTTTCTTGAATCTGGTGAAAAACGCGGCTGAAGCTGTGAGTGATACGCCAGATCCAAAAATCTCAGTTATGACAGCGTTTAGACCCGGTATTAAGCTATCGGTGGGTTCTTCACGCGAGCGGGTGTCATTGCCGTTGGAATTCACCATTAAAGACAATGGCCCAGGTATTCCAACAGATCTTATCCCGCATTTGTTCGATCCATTTATTACAACGAAAACCAATGGCTCTGGCCTAGGTCTGGCGCTGGTAGCAAAGATCATTGGTGCACATGGTGGGATCGTCGAATGTGACAGTCAAAAAGGCAAAACGCTTTTCAAAGTATTGATGCCGATTTCCCAGAAAGAAAAGGATCAGAACGCCTCCCAATCTGATTCTCAAGGAGCAGAATAATGTCAAAAGCAACGATTTTAGTCGCAGATGATGATGCCGCTATCCGAACAGTATTAAATCAGGCTCTCAGCCGCGCAGGTTATGATGTGAGGGTGACATCTAATGCCGGAACGCTTTGGCGTTGGGTTGCTGCGGGCGAAGGTGATTTGGTGATCACAGATGTCGTCATGCCAGATGAAAACGCATTTGATCTTCTGCCGCGCATTAAAAAAGCCCGTCCTGACTTACCAATTTTGGTTATGAGTGCGCAAAACACCTTTATGACCGCGATCCGCGCATCAGAAGGCGGGGCGTATGATTATTTGCCCAAGCCATTTGATCTAACCGAAATGACATCCATCATTGATCGCGCATTATCAGAACCCAAGCGCGGTCCGAGTGCCTTGAGTGATGATCATTCTGAAACAATGCCATTGGTAGGGCGCTCAGCCGCCATGCAAGAGATATATCGTGTTCTTGCGCGTTTGATGCAGACCGATCTTACGCTCATGATTACAGGTGAATCTGGTACAGGTAAGGAGCTCGTTGCCCGCGCCTTGCATGATTATGGTAAGCGTCGCAATGGACCATTTGTGGCCATTAATATGGCTGCAATCCCGCGTGATCTCATTGAATCAGAGCTCTTTGGCCATGAAAAAGGCGCGTTTACCGGTGCGCATAATAAATCAACCGGTCGTTTTGAGCAGGCAGAAGGTGGTACCTTATTCCTTGACGAAATCGGCGATATGCCGATGGATGCGCAAACGCGACTGTTGCGCGTTCTCCAACAAGGTGAATATACGACGGTTGGCGGGCGAACGCCGATTAAAACCGATGTACGTATTGTTGCTGCCACCAACAAAGATCTTAAGATCTCCATCAACAAAGGCGAATTCCGCGAAGACTTGTTCTACCGGTTAAATGTTGTGCCTTTAAGATTGCCACCATTAAGAGACCGCGCAGAAGATGTGCCGGATCTTATTCGTCATTTCATGCAGCAAAATATCGGCGAAGGCCTCGATGCCAAACGCTTTGAGAAGGATGCGCTGAACCTTTTAAAAACACATTCCTGGCCAGGCAATGTGCGCGAATTGGAAAACTTGGTACGCCGGATCATGGCGCTTTATCCGCAAGATGTTATTACCAGTGATATTATCTCAACCGAACTGCAATCCGGTGATGAGAATACACCTGAATATATCTCTGTGCCGCAAGGACCGATGACAATCGCGCAAGCGGTTGAAGAGAATATGCGGACTTATTTCACAAGTTTTGGTGATGGTTTACCCCCAGCTGGCCTTTATCAACGTGTGTTGGAAGAAGTTGAATATCCGCTCATTTTAGCGGTTTTGACCGCAACACGCGGAAATCAGATCAAAGCAGCGGAATTGCTTGGTCTAAACCGCAACACCTTGCGCAAGAAAATTAGGGAACTCGGTATCGCGGTTTATCGTTCTTCAAAACCGACTTGACCTTCGCATTAAAGCGTTGCATTTTCGCCACATTGTTGCTTCATTGACACAATTATATTGGATATTTGAAACGATTCTGAGGTTTAGTAAGAAGATTGACGCCGATTGATGCAGATTTAGATGCTTCCGCAGAGAGAAGCTCGTTCTTTTTAAATCCGCGATTTATTCTGGTAATCGTCGCGCTGTTAAGCGCTGCTATATCCTTTGTCGTCCTTTTGGGCTTAACGCCCATTCGCCCCGAACAAAATGTCATCACAACGGCTGTGGTGATCAATTCATTGCTGGTTGCGTGTCTGCTTTTTGTCATATTAGGTGAATTTATCAGGCTGCTTAAGGCACGCAAGGTGGGTAAAGCTGCCGCACAATTGCATGTTCGAATTGTTGCCCTGTTTAGTATTGTGGCGATTACACCGGCGATTTTAGTTGCTGTGATTGCTTCACTCACGTTGGACGTGGGATTGGATCGGTGGTTTTCCATTAGAACCAAAGCAATCGTGAATTCATCATTAAATGTGGCTGAAGCCTATGAGCTGGAAAATGCGCGCTATCTTAATGGTCAGGTTTTATCCATGGCGCAGGATTTAGATAGTTCTCGCACTTTGTATTTTCTAGATCGCACGGGATTCGTCGAATTTTTCAACCGTCAGACGGTGGCACGTGAACTCATTGGGGCAAAATTGGTCCAGCAGGATGGAACAGTCATTTTGCAAACCGAGCTCGAAGATGGTGCAACTATTCCAGCTATTCCTGAAGGCGCCATTGGGGATGCAGAAAATGGTCTGCCGGCGCTTATTGCGTCCGGGCGCACAAATCTTGTGGGTGCGGTGTTAAAACTTCGAAATATTCCTGATGCTTATCTTTATGTTGTGCGCAGTTTGGATGATGAGGTTATCCGCGCAAAACAGCTGATGGAAGAAGCAACTGCTGAATATAATACGCTTGAGGAAGGGCGCTCCACCTTGCAAATCGCCTTTGGCGTGCTCTTTACCGGTTTTGCTTTGATATTGCTTTTATCCGCCATTTGGATGGCGATTGCAGTGGCAGACCGATTGGTGCGCCCAATCCGCCGTTTGATCACGGCAGCCGACGAGGTCGCACGCGGTGATCTAAACGTATCAGTGCCAGTGCACAGCTCTGATGGCGATGTTGGATCTTTGACCATGACATTTAACAATATGATTGCTGATATTAAGGCGCAGCAAGATGAATTGGTGACAACTCGAGATCAAATTGATGACCGACGCCGTTTCACCGAGGCGGTGCTGACCGGCGTATCTGCCGGCGTTATCGGTGTTGATGCTGATGGTGTGATTACCATCGCTAACAAATCAGCATCGCTTATCTTGGATCGACCCGTTGAAGGATTAATTGGCTTGCCAATTGAAGAAGTCGCGCCCGGCTTTGTATCGATATTCGTTGAGGCTGGTCTTAAATACCGCAATGAATTCCGCCGTCAGGTCACAATGGCCAATGGCGGTAAAGAACATACGCTTGATGTCAAAGTGACCCGTGAGGAAACCACTGATGGTCACGAATCCTATGTTGTTACGGTGGATGACATTACCGATCTTGTGATTGCGCAAAGGTCAACAGCTTGGGCCGATGTAGCGCGCCGCATCGCCCATGAGATCAAAAATCCACTCACGCCAATTCAGTTGTCCGCAGAGCGCATTCGGCGCCGATTTGGTAAACATATACCAGAAGATGGCAAGCAAGTGTTTGAACAATGTACTGACACGATTGTACGTCAGGTTGGAGATATTGGTCGTATGGTCAATGAGTTCTCGTCATTTGCCAGAATGCCAAAACCGGTCAAAACAAGCCAAGATCTTCGTGACATTTTAAAAGATGCAGTCTTCACTGTTGAAGTGAGCCGTTCTGAAATTCAGTTTGAGCAAGAACTACCAGAAGAACCAATGGTTGGCGATTTTGACGCGCGAATGCTGGGTCAAGCATTTGGTAATCTTGTTAAAAACGCGACAGAAGCCATTGATGCGGTTCCAGATGATACACCACGTGATGTCAAACGTATTTTGGTGCGCGCATATGCGTCTCCAAACGAACGGGATTATATTGTCGATATCATCGATAATGGTAATGGCCTACCGAGCGAAAACCGTCACAGGCTGCTCGAACCTTATATGACAATGCGGGAAAAAGGCACAGGTTTGGGCTTGGCAATCGTAAAGAAGATCGCCGAAGATCATGATGGGTCATTGGAATTGCATGATGCGCCCGCTGATTTTGATGAAAATCCTGGGGCAATGTTCCGCGTGATTTTATCTGCCCATGCCAGTGAAGCACCAGAAGAACAAGAAGAAAATAAAGAAGTAGTACAAGGACAAGTCGATGCCGTCTGATATTTTAGTGGTCGATGATGAAGAAGATATCCGCGAGATCGTTTCAGGTATCTTAGATGACGAAGGGCATGAAACGCGCACGGCATTCGATAGCGATAGCGCATTAGCTGCGATTGAAGAACGAGTTCCGCGTCTTGTATTTTTAGATATATGGCTTCAGGGCAGTCGGCTCGATGGTTTGGCGCTTTTGGATAATATCAAATCAAGATATCCAGATCTGCCAGTCATTATGATTTCAGGTCACGGCAATATTGAAACGGCAGTTTCTGCAATCCGCCGCGGCGCATATGATTTTATCGAAAAACCGTTCAAAGTAGAGCAGCTCATCATGGTGTGTGAGCGGGCAATCGAAACATCTAAGTTAAAGCGCGAAGTTCGTGATCTTAAAAAACGAACGGGTGGTGATAATATTGAGCTTGTTGGCCCATCTCAATCGATCACCCAGCTAAAGCAAAACATTGATAAAATTGCGCAAACCAATGCGCGGATTATGATCAAAGGCCCATCTGGCGCAGGTAAAGAACTGGCAGCGCGGATCATTCACAAAAAATCAAGTCGCTCCAATGGTCCCTTTGTTGTTCTCAATTCTGCAACAATTACTCCGGAGCGCATGGAAATTGCATTGTTTGGTACAGAAAACAACAATGGCAATGAACGCAAGATCGGAGCGCTGGAAGAAGCGCATGGCGGAATTTTATATCTCGATGAGATCGCAGATTTGCCGCTAGAAACCCAGGGTAAAATTGTTCGGGTTTTGGTCGAGCAGCAATTTGAACGTGTTGGTGGAACCAAACGCGTAAAAGTGGATGTCCGCGTTTTATCATCGACCGCGCAGGTGCTTGAGGAATTAATCGCGCAAAAGCTGTTTAGAGAAGATCTTTATCACCGTTTGTGCGTGGTACCGCTTAAAGTACCGGCTCTTCGTGATCGAAGTGAAGATATTCCGTTCTTGGTTGATCATCTCATTCGCCAGATTTGCGAACAAATGGGTGTTAAAAAACGCGCGATCACCGATGACGCTTTAGCTATTTTGCAGTCGCACTCTTGGCCAGGCAACATTCGACAGCTGAAAAACCTTATTGAAAGGTTGATCATTCAAGCGCAGGATGAAGATGCATCCATTCCAATTGGCATTGAAATGCTGCCGGATGACGTATCTGAGGCGGTTCCACAAATGGGTGAAGCTGGGCAGCAGCATATTATGTCATTGCCAATTAGAGAGGCACGAGAAGCTTTTGAACGCGAATATCTCTTGGCACAAATCAACCGATTTGGTGGCAATATTTCCAAAACAGCCAATTTTGTTGGCATGGAACGTTCAGCACTTCACCGCAAATTAAAATCACTTGGCGTTTAAACCATAGTAAAGTTATCGCGAATAGTTTAAACCAACATCAATAAGGTCTATACCGATTTGATTTTGGATAAAGGATAGCCATGAAAGTTATTATTTGTGGTGCAGGGCGCGTTGGTTACGGTATTGCCGAACGACTGGCAGCTGAAGAAAATGATGTTTCAGTTATCGACACATCAGCAGAATTGGTTCAGGCCATCCGAGATACGCTTGATGTTCGCGGATATATCGGCCACGGCGCACATCCAGATGTGCTTGCGCGAGCTGGTGCCGAACAAGCGGATATGATCATCGCAGTGACCTTGTCGGATGAGGTCAATATGGTGGCCTGTCAAATCGCCCATTCTTTGTTTAACGTTCCTAAGAAAATTGCCCGTATTCGCGCGCAAGGCTATCTCCATTCTCATTGGTCAGACCTATTTTCGCGCGATAATATGCCGATTGATGTGATTATTTCGCCCGAAGTTGAAGTGGGTTGGACTGTTCTGCGCCGCATCGCTTTGCCTGGTGCGATCGATGTAACCAGCTTTATCGACGATAAAGTGGTCATGACAGCGATTGAATGTCGTGATGATTGCCCCCTTGTTGATAGACCATTGGTGCAGCTAACAGAAACATTCCCTGACCTAGTGACCACTGTTGTGGGCATTTGGCGTGACGAAGAGTTTATTGTGCCAAGTTCATCAGAACAGCTCAATACAGGCGACGTGGCTTATGTGCTAACTGAACAAAGCCAAGTTAATCGGGTTCTCGGGCTCTTTGGCCATAACGAAGAAGAAGCACGCCGTATTGTGATTGCTGGCGGTGGTAATATTGGCGAATTTGTAGCGAAAAAGATTGAGCAAAACCAGCCGAAAACGCGGGTGAAAATTCTTGAACTTAACCGCGAAAGAGCGCTTAAAATAGCAGATAATATGCAGCGCACCGTGGTTTTGAACGGCTCATCCATCGAGCAAAAAATTCTAATTGAAGCGGATATTCAAGACGCTGACTTGATGATTGCGCTGACAAATGATGATCAGATCAATATTTTATCTTGTGTGATGGCCAAGCACTTGGGCTGTGATTCAAATCTCGCACTGGTCAACAATCCAACCTATCAGCAATTTACAAAATCCCTGGGTATCGACGCGGATATCAATCCGAGGTCGGTCACAATCTCGCGCGTGTTGCAACATGTCAGACGCGGCCGTATTCGTTCAGTTTACACTTTGCAAAAAGGTGCTGCGGAAATTATCGAAGCGGAAGCGCTTGAAACATCAACGCTTGTGGGTAATCCATTAAAAGAGCTCGATTTGCCGAAAGGCATGCGGATCGGCTCTATTTATCGCGATGGAAAAATTATCAGACCGGATGGAAATACCAAAATTAAAGCAAAAGATCGCGTTGTGATCTTCGCCAAAGCGGAAGCCGTTAAAAGTGTAGAGCAATTGTTCCGCGTAAGCCTTGAATTCTTCTAAAGGGCGATGAAATGACTGGCATCGTCCATGTAATCGCTCTCGCCATAGCAGGTTTATCGACTATTCTTGTCTTTCCTATTCTCGTAGGTTACGGGGAAGGCAATTCGCAATTGGCAACTACAATGCTGATTTTTGGCACTTTGGGTATTTTTGTATCGATGACGGTGCTCGCAGCGATCACCAATCTTAACTACAATCTTTCACGATCATTTAGTTTTTTATCATTGGTAATTCTATGGCTGATTACGCCTATCTTTGCAGCGTTCAGCTTCATGATTTTTGCCAATATGCATTTCAGTGCCGCCTGGTTTGAAGCCGTTTCAGCGTTAACGACATCTGGTGCATCACAATTACCTGTCGAGTTAACACCTAAATCTCTGTTGGTGTGGCGCGCCTGCGTTGAATGGTATGGTGGTTTCTTAACACTCGTATCGATTTTGCACGTATTAGCACCAGGAGAGTTTGGTGGCCTTCTCAACACAGAACGCCAGCTCAAACCCCGCTCAGTGAGTAAGACGTGGTTGCCAAATTCAGGCAGTTATCAACGCTTAATTGGTGAATATATCTTTATCACCATCATCATAGCCTGCGCTTTGATGATCACAGGTGTGGGCGGTTTAAATGCCATCATGCTGTCGATGATCTCACTCGCCACCGGGGGCTTTGTGCCATTTTCTGGAGATTTGGATCAAACAGTCGGACGATTTGGTCAATTAGTCATCATATTTGGCCTATTCATTGGCACGGTCAACATATTCTGGCGGCGCAGCGTTATTCGCTCACCACGCTTATTTTTTCGCAAGAATGTGGAACTGAATTACATTTTGCTGGGCTTGGGCTTTTTATCCGTTGTTTATGCTTTACGCTTCGCGACATTGGCTGGCGGACAAAGATCATTTGAAGAGCTGTTTGATTACTTTGTAGAAGGGCTGTTTTCCGCAACATCCTTGGTCGCGACAAGTGGTATGCAAACCCGCGAGGGCGCAATAGCGGTGCTGCCTGATATCTTTGTGTTGATTATCATTGTCATCGGCGCCAGCATTTATTCAACAACGGGTGGGATAAAGATCTACCGATTGTCTATGATGGCGCGCCATGCTTTGCGAGAGCTCTCAAAACTCATTCATCCCGGCAGCGTGAAAAACCTGCGCTTTGGCGATGTGGTGATTGATGAGCAAAAAATGGGGGCCATCTGGTCTCATTTCATTTTGTCGCTGATTGTGATTGGTGCGGGCGCATTTATTATCTCTATTTTTGGATATTCCTTTGAGGCCGCCATCACGCTCGCTATATCATTATTCTCAAATGCAGCACCTGTTTATGATGCGCTCACGCCGCCTTTGGTCGATCTAACCGGCGACCAATTTACCTGGCCACCACTCGATGCATCTGATAATTACTCTTATATTTTATTCAGTTTTCTGATGTTAATTGGCAGATTAGAGGTTATCGTGGTATTTGCCGTATTAAATATAAGGTATTGGATAGATCGGTGACTCACGCTACAGTCGCAGATAATTAACAATAATAAGGTAAATACGGCTACAAATCTCGTTTTCTGTAAAATTTTATTCCAAAAAAAATATTAGAACCCTAGATTTTGGGATTCAATGTTTGTAGCCTTGCTGTTATGTCAAGTTTAAGTAACCGTTTCTACGCAACCGCATGCAGAAACAAAAAATAGATCCGATAAAACAAACTAGAATACGGAGAAATAAGTCATGGCGGAAAAATCACAAAACTTGCAGGATATTTTCCTCAATAGCGTTCGCAAACAAAAAATGTCACTCACGATATTCCTGATTAATGGTGTGAAATTGACAGGTGTTGTAACTTCATTTGACAATTTTTGTGTGCTTTTGAGACGAGATGGCCATTCCCAATTGGTCTATAAACATGCTATTTCGACCATTATGCCAGGTCAGCAACTACAGATGTTCGATATCGAAGAAGGTGCTGGCGATCAATAAGGATCAATAGTCATCGATACTTTCGACAAGAAATCAATTGAAAAAATAGATGGGCTTTATGCAACCCAACCAGATGAAGAGGTTGGGGCAAAGGCCATCGTTGTCGTGCCTTCTATTAAGCAGCGCGTGAAAAAAGATGCCGCTGGAAATGTGATTTCTCACATTCCACGCGATGATAAAGCGCGTCAGGAAGAAGCTGTTGGATTGGCACGCGCCATCAATCTTAATGTTGTTGATCAGCAGATTGTTACACTAGCAGCACCCAAACCTTCGACTTTGATGGGCTCGGGTAAGGTCAAAGAGATCCATGATCTTATTCACCTTTATGATGCTGAACTTGCCATTGTCGATCATCCGCTCACACCAGTTCAGCAACGAAACCTTGAAAAGGCATGGGAATGCAAGGTGATCGACCGGACTGGACTGATTTTGGAAATCTTTGGCCGACGCGCATCCACAAAAGAGGGCGTGCTTCAGGTTGAGCTGGCACATCTAAATTACCAGCGTGGTCGTTTGGTCCGCTCCTGGACCCACTTGGAACGCCAGCGCGGTGGTGGTGGTTTTATGGGTGGTCCGGGTGAAACCCAAATCGAGGCCGACCGCCGCATGCTTCAAGATCGCATTGTGCGGCTTGAACGTGAGTTGGAACAGGTGCGCAGAACGCGCAGTTTACACCGTTCAAAACGTCAAAAGGTACCCCATCCAATTGTTGCGCTTGTGGGGTATACCAATGCTGGAAAATCGACCTTATTCAACAAGATAACCGGTGCAGGTGTATTGGCCGAGGACATGTTGTTTGCCACGCTTGATCCAACATTACGTCGTATGACTTTGCCACTGGGCCGCATGGTAATCTTGTCTGATACTGTGGGCTTCATCTCAGACCTTCCAACCCATTTGGTCGCCTCGTTCCGAGCCACATTGGAAGAAGTTGTTGAGGCCGACCTCATCTTGCATGTCAGAGATATGACCGATCCCAATCATGAAATGCAAGCCAATGATGTTATGAACATTCTGGGTGATTTGGGTCTGAAAGACAAAGATAACGCCAATATCTTAGAGGTTTGGAACAAGCTTGATGGGCTTGAACCTGATATTGCTCAGCAGTTCCGCGAAAAAGCGGAGGCCCATGAAAAGGCAATTGGTGTGTCTGCGCTCACAGGTGAGGGGCTGGAAGAGCTCTTAGCTCGGATTGAGACAGAATTATCTGGATTGGTGCTCGAGCGCTCGATTTCGCTTAAGCCGAACCAAATGAATGTGTTGCCCTGGATTTACGAGCACGGCAAGATCAATGAGCGTATTGATCAAGAAGATGGATCAGTGCGTTTGGATATCGAATTAACCGAGCATGATGCGCAAGAGTTGATCAACCGCTATCATCTCAAGTTTTTATAGGTTTTTGGCTTCTTGCCAATACGCCTCCATCTCATCAAGTGAGGCATTGTCGAGGGTCTTGTTAGCCTTGGTGAGGCTATTCTCGATATGAGCAAATCTCTTGCGGAATTTGGTATTTGTATCGCGCAATGCCATTTCAGGGTTCACATCGACATGGCGCCCTAGATTGACGAGCACAAACATGAGATCGCCCAACTCATCTTTGATTTTATCTGTGTTTTTATTGGCGATTTCTTCACGCAGCTCAGCAATCTCTTCTTCCATTTTGTCTAAAACCAGATTGGGGTCGTTCCAATCAAAACCCACTTTTGACGCTTTCTTTTGAAGTTTAAGCGCCTCTTCATTGGCGGGCATTGCGCGAGAAACTTGATCTAATAATCCTTTGCCCTCATCGGGTAATCCGCGGGCGGCTCTCCGTTCAGCGCGTTCTTGTTTTTCCTCGGTCTTGATCTCATCCCATTTGATTTTGACCGCTTCGCCGGTATTGGCGTCACCTATTCCAAACACATGCGGGTGACGACGGATCATCTTTTTGTTGATGGCAAGAACAACGTCTTTGAAAGAAAATAATTCCGCTTCTTTGGCCATTTGAGCATGGAAAACCACCTGCAAAAGGAGATCCCCCAGTTCATCACACAGATCTTCTGGATCATTTCGTTCAATCGCGTCAGCTACTTCATAAGCTTCTTCTATTGTGTAAGGTTTAATGGATTGAAAGTCCTGTTTCACATCCCACGGACAGCCGGTCTCTTTATCGCGTAAGGCGGTCATAATATTCAACAAATCGTCAATGTTACCTGATGCTTTCATCACAGATTCTTCCATAAAAATACTCAAAGCTTTGAAATCGAATTTAGAGGCATTTTGGGTGAATGAGAATTGATTTTCTCTTCTACTCACCGAAAAGAGAAAACTGATGCTCTTTGCTTTCTAAACTTCGACAATGGTTCCTTCAATTTGCGCGCCATTTTGATGAAAATGCACTC
>JAHDFS010000057.1 GCA_020628035.1 Rhizobiaceae bacterium | reverse complement strand
TTGCTCTGAGTTCCGTCGAAGAGGTCATGCCACCCCACATGCGCGGAACAACCGAATATGTGCCATCTTTTTGAATGTTGGCATGCACGCGCTCATTGATGAAGCGTGACTGATAATCATCAGCATATTCATCCGGCCAATCGCACACCATGTAGTAATTAAGCGCGGGACGACATTTTGCGCAGCCGCAAGATGTTTTCCATTCCAATGCTTGCATAAGGTCCGGAATTGTTTTCAACTCTTTGGCTTTGATCAAACGACGAACATCATCATGACCAAGATCGGTACATCCGCACATTGGCGTAATGGCTGCTGGGTTATAACTATCACCCAAAGTGACAGACATAAGCTGCTCAACAAGACCGGTACAGGTACCGCAAGAGGCCGATGCTTTGGTATGAGCTCTTACATCATCGAGTGTTGTAAGACCTTTCTCATTGATCGTATCAACAATTGTGGATTTGCAAACGCCGTTACAGCCGCAGATTTCTGCATCATCCGGCAAGGCTGCAACGGCCGCCATGGGGTCCAAGGGGGTACCCCCTTGATAGGCTTGGCCGAAAATCAACGTTTCCCGCATTTCAGAAATATCTTCGCCGGTTTTCAATAAATTATTGAACCAAGCGCCATCTGTTGTATCACCATAAAGTACAACACCGATGATCTTATTATCTTGAATAACCAAGCGTTTGTAGATGCCCGCTTGCGCATCGCGCAACACGATCTCTTCACGATCATCACCCTGGCCAAAATCACCCAGTGAATAAAGATCAATGCCGGTAACTTTAAGCTTAGTAGCTGTCTCAGAATGTTTAAACGCTTCACACGGCACACCTGCCAAATGATCCGCGGCAATTCTGGCGGTTTCATAAAGTGGAGCAACGATACCATAAACTTGTCCACCCACCTCGGCACATTCGCCAAGGGAATAAATATCTGGATCACTAGTCACCATGCGGCCATCAACCTGAATGCCGCGACCAACATCGAGTTTCGCTTCTTGAGCAATTTGTGCATTTGGTCTAATACCAACCGCCATCACAACGAGTGAAGCGGGAATAATGGTGCCATCTTCAAGTTCGAGACCTTCAACTTTTCCATCACCAACGATTTGTTTGGTGTTGGAAGATGTGTAGATCTTAATCCCTCGACCTTCCAACTCGCGCTGGAGCAAATGACCCGCTGCTTCATCAAGCTGACGCTCCATCAATGTCGGCATTAAGTGCACAACAGAAACGTCCATGCCGCGTTCTTTAAGGCCAGCCGCCGCTTCCAAACCAAGCAATCCACCGCCAATGACCACCGCTTTATCGCGTGATTGTGCGGCCAACAACATGGCTTCAACATCATCAAGATCACGATAGGTTAAAACCCCAGGCAAATCATGCCCGGGAACCGGAATGATAAACGGGTTGGAACCTGTTGCAATGACCAACTTGTCATAAGAAACCGTCTCACCAGTATTGGTTGACACCGTTTTGGCCTGACGATCAATTTCTGTGACCTTATGGCCTTTATAAAGCGTGATATTGCGATCAATATACCAACCATCACCGTGAATGATGATTTCTTCATACGTCTTCTCACCAGACAAAACTGGTGAAAGCATGATGCGGTCATAATTGACCCGTGGCTCAGCATTAAAAATGGTCACATCATAAAGGTCAGGCGCTTGGTCATATAAACGCTCCAACATGCGGCCCGGGACCATGCCATTGCCAATGATTACGAGTTTCTTTTTCATAATTTACTCCGCAGCTGCAACTGCTTTGTTTTGGGATTGACGCGCAATACGTGCTGCACGCTTCTCCTGAATAGATTTCAGTTGCTCTTCAGATGGATCTGCGCCGCCTTCATAGGCTTCAAGGAAGTCCAGCAGCTCTTCACGATAAGCATAGTAATCAGGATGGTTGAGCAATGCTTTTCTCGAGCGCGGACGTGGAAGATCCACCTCCATAATGTTCCCGATCTTCGCATTTGGACCATTGGACATCATCACAACACGGTCAGCGAGCAAGATCGCTTCATCCACATCATGTGTGACGCAAATGGTTGTCACTTCAGTGCGCTTCCATACATCCATCAACACGTCCTGCAATTCCCAACGTGTGAGGGAATCAAGCATACCAAATGGCTCATCAAGAAGTAGCAATTTTGGTGATAATGCAAAGGCGCGAGCAATACCCACACGCTGCTTCATACCATTGGAAAGATCCATCGCAGGCTTATCCATCGAATCTGCCAAACCAACGCGTGAAAGGTAATATTCAATCACTTCCTTACGCTCGTTTGCTGTCGCATGCGGATAAACTTTCTCCACACCAAGGGCGACATTTTGGTAAGCTGTCAGCCAAGGCAAGAGCGAAGGCGCCTGGAATACAACCGCTTTATCAGGACCTGCACTTTGAATATGCGTGCCATCCAAAATAATACCACCAGCGGTGATTTCATTGAGGCCTGAGACCATTGAAAGTACTGTTGATTTACCGCAGCCTGAGTGACCGATAAGAGTAACAAATTCACCCTTTTTCATTTTCAGATCAAAGCCATCAACAACCGTTAAAGGACCTTTTGGCGTTGGATAAACTTTCTTGGTTTGTGAAAACTCAAGATAAGTCCGGTCATGCTTTGCACCGCTTTCAGCTTCATAAGCTTTTGGCAGTTTGTCATCTTTAAGCTGAGTAATCGGAACCACATTTGGCAGGCTAAACTCCTGCGCAGTTTCAGCATCACGCTCAGCACCAACAGTCATGAGATATTCTGTAACTTCCGCACGTAACTTGATGAATTCATCGCTTGAGTTCATTTCACCGCGGTTACGAGGACGTGGCAGATCAACTTTAAAATCTGGGCCAAGTGTCGCATTTGGACCTGGTTTTAATGGGATGATGCGGTCGGCGAGCAAAATCGCTTCATCCACATCATTTGTGATCAGAATGATGGTTTTCTTTTCTTTCTCACAAATATCAGCAAACTCGTCCTGCAATTTTGCACGTGTTAGCGCGTCAAGCGCTGACAACGGCTCATCAAGAAGCAATAATTCAGATTGCATCGCCAAGGCACGTGCCACAGCAACGCGCTGACGCATACCACCAGACAATTCGGCCGGTTTGCGATCCGCAGCATGAGACAATCCAACCATATCAACATATTTCTGGACAATCTCATTGCGCTCTGTCTTGCTCTTATCTTTAAAGACGCTGTTTACAGCAAGCGCGACATTCCCGAACACGGACAACCAAGGCATGAGCGAATAAGATTGGAACACAACACTGCGCTCTGGGCTTGGGCCATCAACTTCCTTACCCTTAAAGATCACGCCACCTGTATCAGGTTCAATCAATCCAGCGATGGCTGAGATCAATGTTGTCTTACCAGAACCTGAGAAACCGACGATTGCGATAAATTCGCTCTCTTCCACTTTCAGATTGATGTTGGAGAGAACCTCTGTTCGGTTCGCTCCTTCACCATAATGTTTTGAAAGATCTGTAATTTCTACAAAAGACATTTATCTGATCCTAGCGGTTGCTTGAGAATGTAAAGGCTTGCTGGAGTGTGTACATCACGCGGTCCAGCATGAAGCCCACGATACCGATGGTTAGAACAGCAACCATGATTTTAGCCAAAGACTGTGATGAACCATTTTGGAACTCATCCCATACGAATTTGCCAAGACCCGGATTTTGAGCCAGCATTTCCGCAGCGATCAACACCATCCAGCCAACACCCAGTGACAGGCGAAGACCTGTAAAGATCAGCGGCAATGATGATGGAAGCACCAAGTTGGTGATTGTTTTGTATGTTGGCAGCTTAAGAACGCGGCTCACATTCATAAGGTCTTTATCGATTGATGCCACACCAAGCGCAGTATTAATCAATGTTGGCCATAACGAACACAATGTCACTGTCACCGCAGAAATCAGCAGCGATTTCGGCATGAACTCCCATGGTGTCACATAAGTCGCGGACACAATCATGGTCACAATCGGCAGCCAAGCGAGCGGTGATACCGGCTTAAAGATTTGAATAAGTGGATTGATTGCACCATTTACAGTTTTCGACAAACCAGATGCAATACCAAGTGGAACCGCAATCACTGTTGCGATCACAAAACCAAGACCAACAGTGAACAAAGACGTCACGATCTGATCGATATATGTTGGTTTACCTGTGTAATTGCGGAATTTAACACGATCTTCTTTGCCCGCTTCAATTAGCTTGGCATTACGCTCATCCTGGCGCTGATAAAATGCTGCAGCTTTTTCGCGTTCACGAACATGATCATCCCAAAGGTTACCTGCTTGTTCCCAAACCTCAACCGGTCCAGGTACAGCACCCAAAGATGTCTGAACTTTAGGCGCTAGGCCCCCCCAAGCTGCCAAGAAAATTAAGATACCCATTAAAGGAACAACGAGGGAATGCTTAAGCGCATTCATTTGCGATTTTACATCGTCACCACCCGCTATCTTTAACAAGGGCACGAACCAGGAAAGTCCCAATGCCTCTAACCAAGAGCTGGATTTATTCACGAAAGAAAGGAATTTACTTTTCCTCGATACCTCGGGGACGGAAGTCATTGCCTGTGCCATTTTAGGTCCTATAAATTATATGAGAATTGGGTCGGCCGAGTTTCGGCCAACCCATGATTTTGTTTAAGATTAGCCTTTGACGTCGCTGCCTTCGATCATTTGGTTTGTTTTCAAACCGATCTTAAGGCTATCGATGTAAGCGTTAGGTGCTTTGGCATCGAATGCGATACCGTCGATGATGTCTTCAGCTGGTGTTGGCGCTTTGTAGCCATCTGTACCGAATGGGAAGTCAGCTTTTTCAACATGACCTTCTTCGATCAGCATCTCAGCCGCTGACATATAGATGTCTGGCAAGTAAACAGATTTTGCCACTTCATCATACCATGCATCATCTTTGTGATCTGCAATCTGACCCCAACGACGCATTTGTGTGAGATACCAAACAGCATCTGAGTAGAATGGATATGTTGCATAATAACGGTAGAACACGTTGAAGTCAGGCACATCACGCTTGTCGCCTTTTTCGTATTCAAACGTACCAGTCATTGAGTTCGCAATCACTTCAGCATCCGCACCCACATATTCAGAGCGAGCTAGGATTTCCACAGCTTCCATACGGTTTGCGTTGTTATCTTCATCAAGCCATTTCGCGGCACGGATCAAAGCTTTTGTCAAAGCAAGTGTTGTGTTTGGATTTTGCTCTGTAAATTCTTTGGTAAGACCGAAGACTTTCTCAGGGTTATTTTTCCAGATTTCATAGTCTGTGATGACAGGAACACCGATACCTTTAAACACGGCAGCCTGGTTCCAAGGCTCACCCACGCAATAACCGTAAATTGTACCAGCTTCGAGTGTTGCCGGCATTTGCGGTGGAGGTGTTACAGATAGAAGTGCTTCCCCTTGGATCTGACCAGAAACGTCAGTTGGTGAATAAAAACCTGGGTGAATGCCACCAGATGCCAACCAATATCTTAGCTCGTAATTGTGCGTTGATACTGGGAACACCATACCCATGTTAAATGGCTTACCTTCTGAGATAAACTGATCAACAACAGGCTTAAGAGCATCCGCTTTAATTGGGTGAATTGGCTTGCCTTCAGCATCCATTGGGATGTGAGGCTTCATCATTTCCCAAATTTCGTTAGAAACTGTGATGCCGTTACCGTTCAAATCCATTGAGAATGGCGTTACGATATGTGCTTTGGTACCAAAGCCGATTGTCGCAGCCAAAGGCTGACCCGCAAGCATATGTGCACCATCCAGCTCACCTGTGATCACACGGTCGAGCAACACTTTCCAGTTCGCTTGTGGCTCCAACGTAACAAACAAGCCTTCATCTTCGAAATAACCTTTTTCATAAGCAACAGCGAGCGGCGCCATATCTGTTAGTTTAATAAAGCCGAATTTAAGCTCATCTTTTTCAACATCCAGCATTTCAGCGTGTGCTGTTGAAAAAGCACCGAATGCAAGTGCGGTTGTTACACCAAGCGTCACCGCATTCTTTCTAATCACGTCAAACATTTTCTCTCCTTCAAATCAGGCCTACATGACCCGCAAAATAAAAGCCGCCAAAACCACGTTCTGCAGGGAGGATTGTGCAGACACGTGGTTTTGGCGGCATTGCCTATTATTTTGGATCCTTCATTGGATCCGATTGTTAGCCTTGGGAAGCTATTCACAGAAATGCATGAAACGTGCCAGTTTTAAAATTAATTTTTTTATTATTTATTTTCAATAACTTAAGCTGATAATTTAATTTTGACCACATGGTCAACTCTAGTAAGTGATCGAAAAATCAGCAGGAATGAACAATTTTTGTGCAATGCAAAATAATTCTACAAATTAGACTGCCCAAGAATGTAGCGGTCAATTTGATCCGGATCGAAAACATTGTCATCAAAGAATCCGTCAGGGCCCAAATAAAGCGTATTTGAAGCCGCACCCACAGCGGTTCTTGTCTTTAACGCACCTTCTACCTTTGAATTACCGGAAGGAATAATCGCATCCGTCGACTTAAGTGCCGAACGATAAATATCCGGTCTGAAGCTCGACTTGGCAATTGCCGCACTTTCCGCAGAATGTTCAAGATAACCCCACCGTACCATTTGGCTATAGAGCCACAAGGCATGACTTTGCCAAGGGAAAGTCGCAGCGTTATCGTAAAACTCTAAGAACGGCAAAGTATGATCCGCATTAATCGAAGCGGATGATGACAATGAACCACTCAATGCACCCAGCACCAATGTCTCGGGGATATTAAGATAGATATCCGCCGCCATGATCTTCGCCAGCTTTTCAAAATTCTCTTTTGCAGAACACCATTTTGCAGCTTTGACCAATGCAACGAGTAATGATTGCAGGGCATCTTGATTTTTTTCTGCCCAATCGGATTGAACCGCCAGCACTTTTTCGGGACTTGATGCCCAGATCGCAGTTTTGGTTGTAATTACTTTGCCGAAACTTTTTGAAACAGCCAGACTGTTCCACGGCTCACCCACACAGAATCCATCGATTTGACCAGCATTGAGTGCATCAGCCATCAACATGGGCGGAATAATCTTAATCTCGACATCTTCATCCGGTGACACCCCAACAGATGAAAGCCAATATCTAAGTTCAAAATTATGCGCAGAAAATGGATGCACGACACCCAGTTTTAAAGTCTGGCTTCCATTTTGCGAAACATCTGCCACGACCTTTTGGAAAAAATGACCAGCGATCGACGCATCAAATTGCCCGCTATAACCGACGCCACACATCTTTTCATAAATCACATCACTCACTGTGACCGCGTTGCCCCCCATCCCCAACGCCATTGGCGCAATAAGTTGGGTCGAAAAAGGCGTTAATCCCAAATTTGATGCAATCGGCATTGGCGCTAAACAATGCGCCACTTCAAACTGACCAACTGCCAAGCGATCGCGAATATTTGCCCAGGAGGTTTCTCTTAATAAATTAAGTGCAATCCCCTGCTCTTCGGCAAATCCCATCTCCTTGGCAACAATCAATATGGCGGCATCGGTGAGCGGTATAAAACCTGAATTAATTTCAATCATAATCGTCCCCCATCGAGCAAGTTTGCGGACAGAACAAGACTTTCAGCAACCTCAACAATCTTACGGTTTTGGTTCATTGCGGTTTTACGCAACAACTTATAGGCTTCGTCTTCACTGATGGATCGCGATGTCATGATCAAACGTTTGGCTTGATCAATAACGTTTCGATTTTCCAGCGCCGTCTTGGCCTCTTCCAATTCTCTTTCGAGTTTTGAAAAGGCGTTAAAACGGCTTACCGCCATATCAAGAATGGCTTTAACGCGGTCTTGTCTTAAGCCATCGATCACATAGGCGGACACCCCAGCGTCAATTGCAGACTGCATCATTTCATTATCAGATTTGTCGACAAACATTGCCACGGGACGTTTCACAGCCCGCGAAAGCTGCAACGCATCTTCCAACATGTCACGATTTGGGTTTTGTAAATCGATGACCACAACATCAGGTGCGATCTCAGTGATCTTTGCAACAATGCCTGTCATGTCATTAATGATTGTCACATGTTCGTGGCCAGCTGCAATCAATCCAGCTTCAATAATAGAAGCACGGGCAGCGTTTTCATCAACAATAACAACAGAAGGCATACGCGAAGACATGTCCCTAATCATGTCTCATTTTATTTTATATTGCAACGCACAATAAATTTATTTGATTAAAATGGTAAATCGCGACATCCGCAAAACACGACAAAAAGCGAGTTTTCCGCTAGTCTAGATCCAATCCGCTTGGCACAGATTTTGGAATACCAAACGGCAAGTCATCAACGGTTTTACCGGTCAAGGCATGCATAAACGCGACGAGATTATTAATCTCATCATCGCTCAACTTGATAGGTTTTGTATCGCGCACCGATGCTTGTCGCGCCATTTCGCGGCTGTCTTCTTGAATGGCGAAATCCACAGACGAGATCCAAGGTGCAGCCGGCAATTTAACGAGCTCTCTTGTCCAGTTTGGTTTTTCCTCTACATGCGCGCGGATAATACCCTCAAGTGTTGGATACGCACCATTATGACCATAAGGCGCTGTCAGCGCGACATTGCGCAACATCGGCGTTCTAAAACGATAAGCATCTTCGAGCAGGTCTGACTTACCCATCCGCCCTACATCACGCGGGATTGGATCAAATCGTCTGGTTCGCCCCGGGCCAAAAGCTGGCAATTGAAGTGCATGGAATTTCTGATCACTCAGCAATGGTCCTGAATGGCAAGACGCACAATTGGCTTTACCAAAAAATAGCTCCATGCCTTTGGCTTGATCATCTGTTAAAGCCGCTTGGTTGCCATTAAGATATTCATCATAGGGACTATCAAAACTCTGCCATTCAAGCCCCATAAAAGCTGCAAGCGCATTGGCGATATGAACGATCGTCACCTCTTCAGAGCTTTCGATCTCATCAAAGGCTTCCACGAAGGCATTTCCATATTCAGGTATCACTCGAACCCGCTTTGCTAGAATTGGCCAGGCAGCATCAATACGGTCATGTACGGCACCGGCAATCTCGTTTTCTTTCGGGTTTCCTGCCATTTCAAACTGCGCGACCAGCGGGAAAACGGCTTGTGCCGCCAAAAGTGAATTAAAGCCCGTTGGCAACCATTCTTCCGCCGGACTATCAAATTCATTTTCATATCGGTCGCTGATGCTCAAACGGCCATCATGAAACATCGTATGAAGCGATTTTGCACCCAGGTTCCAAAGCGCTGGCGCGTTTCGCGGAATGCGCTTTTTAATGCGATCATCCCCCTCGCCTGCAATGCGCGTTGGACCCAGTCCAATACCACCTTCACCGACGCCCAATGCTAAACCATCACCGGTTCCAAAATCCGGATGATGACAGGTGGAACAAGCAATGTTTTTATTTCCTGACAATATCCGATCATAAAATAAAAGTTGACCAATCTCGGCTTGCTGACGATCAAATTTTATGAAATCTTGGGAGCCAAGTTTCGCAGGGTTTTCCGCGATTGAAGGGCTGCAAAAGCCCAAGAATACACCGCATAGGAGTGCAAATTGAAAAATAGAAAAATTGCTGGCCTTTTGCTTGCTTCCACCCTTTTGATGGGCAAACCAGTTTACGCGGGTCTTGAAGAAGGACGCGACTTTATGGAGGCCAATAATTTCGAAGCTGCCATGCAAGAATTTTTGCCATTGGCGCGTTCTGGAAATGCTGACGCGGAAGAATTGATTGGTGTGATGTATGCGCTCGGTCTTGGGGTTGAGCGCGATGACCAAAGGGCATTTGAATGGTATCTGCGCTCCTCGCTCAAGGGACATCCCGGCGCGCAAAGCGGTATTGGTTGGTATTACGAAGTTGGTCGCGGCATGCCCGCGCCCGATTTGGTCCGCGCTTATATGTGGTATGTCTTGTCTGCCATTGGTGGAGACCCCGATGCCGCGATCTCGCAGGAAGAGGTTGTGAAGAAAATGACCAAAGAGCAAATTGATAAAGCGCATATTTTAATCGACGATTACAAAAGTTGGTTATATCCGTTCAGATAGGCCAATCATAACATATGGCTTACAAGTTGCCATTTTACATATTGGCGTAACTGAATTGTTTTTATTGACAAATTACAAAAAAAGCCCCGCGAAAATCGCGAGGCTTTAATTTTAGAAAATGATCTCTAGTTAAGATCTTTCATGTTTGCAGCTTTAATGTCAGCTTCCGCTTCAGCAACAGCTGTTGTCAAAGCATCAAAGACTTCTGTGCCGCCTTTGATGTTTGTTTTGAACCAGTCATAAACTGGTGCAGCAGCTTCTTTAAATGCAGCTTTCTCTTCAGGTGTTGGCACATAAAGATCACCACCACCTGCTACAAATGCTTCGTAAGCTGCAATTGATTTACGCTTAGGAGATGCAAATGTTGCTTGTTGAAGAGCTGAGAAGCCATCAACAACAACCTGGCGAAGATCTTCAGGCATTGACATAAACTTGTCGTTACCCATCCACCAAAGAGCGCCCATGTAAGCATGGCCGTCAAGAGTTACATATTGTAGACCAGCATCAGGGAACTTCATGCCCATGATGTCTGTGATACCGTTTTTAGAACCCTCAACAACACCAGTTTGGAATGATGTAAATAGCTCAGGCCACGGGATCGGTGTAGGTGCTGCACCCAGCGCTTTAACCAACTCTTGTGGAAGATCAGCAACAACAGTACGGATTTTCAAACCTTCCATATCGGATGGGTTTTGAACACGACGTTTTGTGTTTGCAAAGTTACGCCAGCCACCTGTGTTACCAATAGTCATCAAGCGAATTTTATTGCCTGAATCTGCCAAAGCCATTTCACGAACTTTACGTGTGAAGTCGCCTTTGAGCACTTCTTCAGCAATACGGTCACTTGACATGAGATATGGTAGATCTAGAACCTGCACATATGGGAAGGCACCAGCTGCACCACCTGATGTTGAGATGTAAACATCGATTGTGCCGTCAGCAACACCTTGCAGACACTCAGCACCTTTTGAGCAAAGCTGAGTACCAATGAATAGCTCAACGGCAACTTTACCATTTGAAGCAGCTTCTACGTAGTTTTTGAAGACAACAAGACCATCATAGTCTTCATCGTTTTCGTTTGAGTTGGCTGTCGCACGGATTGTGAAATCAGCAGCATAAGCTGTGATCGCACTACTCGCCAACAGACCAAAACCAAGCGCAGCTGCGCCTAATGTATTGATGAGTTTATTCATATTTTTCCTCCATTTAAGAACCACCATGGCTCATTATTATTCAAATTTTATAGCCCCATTGTGATAGGGATATAGATTTTATGAGACTTAAAAGATTGCTCCTAAGAGCGGACCCATTAAGTCTGCATCCTTTACAAATCCCAACCATTTAGGAATGCCCAAAGAGATGATTGGGAAATATGTGATCAAGAAGATCACAAAGACTTCAACTGCCAAGAATGGCAGAATTGCGCGGGAAATGGCTTCCACCTTTACACCCGATACCGATGACGCGACAAACAACACCAAACCCATGGGTGGCGTGGCCAGACCAACCGTTAGGTTGACCGACATAATCATCGCAAAGTGAACTGGGTGAATTCCCATATTGATAAAGATTGGCGCGAGAATTGGGCCCAAGATAATAATCGCAGGTCCGGCATCTAAGAACATGCCAACAATAAACAATAGGATATTGATCAACAGCAACAAGAATAGCGGATCACTTGTGATCGAAACAATGAACACCGCCAAATCTTCTGCAGCATGAGACAAACTCACCACTGTTTTAAACGCCATCGCAGCACCAACCAGCAATAGAACAACGCCAGACGTTGTTGCTGAGCGAATAAGAACGCCTGGCACTTCTTTAAGATTAAGGGTTCTTAGAACAATCAATCCCAAAAATGCAGCATAAGCCACAGCCAGTGCAGATGCTTCTGTTGGTGTCGCAACACCACCTAAAATACCACCGAGGATAATCACTGGCGTAAGCAGTGGAAGAACTGCACGCTTTGTCACAATGCGGAAATTTTCAGACATCAGACGGCGCTGGATCTGAACAATCACTTCACCAATAACAAGCGCGATAGCAAATGCGAGAGCGACTTGGCCACCTGTCATTTCTTCACCAAAACCACCAAGGCTCGTTACCAGCGGATAAAGTACTGCGGCAAGCATAATTCTCATGATAATGCGGGCTGCTAAATTCTCGCCTGGTGAAATTGACACATTGTTTAACACAACGCGTTTGGCAGGCGGATACTCATATTTATTAGCCATGAGACGTGTGACAATCATCAATCCCAAGCCAACCAAAATGCCAGGAATAATACCGCCAGCAAACAAGGCGGCGACAGAGACTTCCATCACATAGGCATAGATGATCATAATGCCGGACGGCGGAATGATTGGACCAATGACAGAAGATGCTGCAGTAATCGCTGCTGAGAACTTGCGTGTATAGCCTTCCTTTTCCATCGCTGGGATCAACATAGAACCCAAGGCTGACGTATCAGCCACGGCAGAACCTGACATCCCGGCAAAGAGCATGGATGACAAGATATTCACTTGAGCCAGACCACCACGAACGGAACCGATAATGGCTTGGCAAAAGCTTACCAAACGCTCGGTAATCCCACCGCGGTTCATCAATTCACCTGCGAGCATGAAAAACGGAATGGCGAGCAAAACGCCGTTATCAATGCCATTGAAGATATTGCGATACATCAACGCAACGTCTTTCTCTTGGCCGTTCAGATAGAGCAGAATTCCTGGTGCTGCCAACATGGCGAAAAACACCGGCACACCAAACATTAAGAAGACTAAGAATAAAGGTAGAAACAGTGCTAACATGATCAGTCTCCCACCATAACCGCGGGCGTTTCAAGTGTCGGAAACTCTTCTTCGGACCAAATGAATTGCGCAATCTGACGGAGCATTAATTCAGCTGAAACGATCAGCATGATTACCAATAAAACTGACATTGCGAGGTAAATATAAGCGGTTTTAAACTCTAAGCTGGTGCCGAGTAGCTGGTTAATACCGCTATCCTGCAACAAGCGGTTCAAACCTGATGAATCAAACAATAATGGTGCAGAAAAATGCGCCCATGCATGCGATAGCATGATTGCAATCACGAGTGTTGCCAGAAGCAAAATTATAAACATTAAGACCGCACGCACCTTTTTCGGCATCATGTCTGGCACCATTTCAATGGCGACAAATCCGGCATATCGATAGGCCGATGGCGCCACAAAAGCCATCATCCAAATCATCAATGCGCGCGCAGCTTCCTCCGGCCACGGCAGCGCATTATTGAGCGCATAACGATAGAAAATTTGCAGAAGGATACAAAAGACCATCAGGACCATTGCAACGCAGGCAAGGCTTCGGCCAAAGCTGAGCAGCCTATTATTGAACCCGCCAATAATCGCAAGTAGTGTAGAAATTGTATTCAAAATATCCTCCCCAGTTTATTTTGAAATTCAAATTTTGATGATGAGTTAGCTAGATCTCATCATCTGAAAAGGTCCCGAATTTACCGGCATTAAAGATTAATGGCTGTCCGGCCCTTTGTGAAAAACGTTTTACGCGACCAATCAAAATCGAGTGGTCTCCTCCATCATGCACGGCTTCGCTTTCGCATTCGAATCTGGCTAGTGCACGTTTCGCAAGTGGGACTTTTCCAGAATTCATATCCCATTCCTGATCGTTAAAACTATTACCATTCTTGGCAAATGCCATTGCGAGGTCAAGTTGATTCTTTGCCAAAATATGGATCGCATAGTCAGATGCGTTGCGGAATGCATCGTATCGACCAGATTTCTTTGCAATAGACCAAAGCACCAATGCAGGATCCAAAGATACTGACGCAAATGAATTCACGGTCATGCCAATCGGCCCTTGATCAGTGCGGGCAGTAATGAGCGTTACACCTGTACCAAAACAGCCCAAAGCATCGCGGAAAGCGCGTTCAGTTTCCGCACTGGGCTTAACATTTTCAGTTTGCAAAACATGCACATTATTCAATATTGAAGGATCAATATTATGTTGTTGGTCATGCATGTTTTCAGCACCTTGAGTTTCGATTTTCTGCACAAGCATTACTTGCCCTTTCAACTAAGCCACTTCGCGCCCCAAAGCCAGCGTGTAAATTTGATACCAGGTTACGCGGTCCATATTGACCTTCATTGCATCAGATAGATTAGCGATGCGCGAAAGGTTATTGGTTCCCATAACCGGCAGAATTTTTGATGGATGCGCCAAAATCCACGCAACTGCGACCGCAGAACGATCTGTTCCGCTGTCTGCTGCGATTTTATCTAGCAATTGAGTAAGCTCATTATCCGCAGTCATCAATGAACCACCGCCTAGCGGCGACCAAGCCATCAAATGCTCACCATTTTTCTGGTGGAACGCAATATCACCATTGGTCAAAGCTTCATGCGCTGTGACCGAAAACTCAATCTGGTTGGTGACAAGTTTGTTCTTCATCGCTGATTGCAGCAATTCCCAGTCATAGGGCTTGAAGTTTGAAACACCGATATTACCGACTTTGCCAGATGCAATCAGCGTATCGAGCGCTGCACCGGTTTCATGATGATCCATAAATGGGTCTGGACGGTGAATAAGCAACAAATCAATATGATCAATCGCCATATAAGATAATGACGCGTCCACCGAACTATTTATATGTGCAGCTGATGTGTCGTAATATTTAACGGGCTTGTCGGAATATTTGCCCATAGGTGCAACAATATCGCATTTGGTGACAATTTCCATTTTGCCACGCAGTGATGGATTTGCTTTAAGCGCTTCACCCAACACGGCTTCTGCTGCATAACCGCCATAAATATCAGCCTGGTCAAATGTTGTGATACCTTGATCAAGACATGCATTGATCTTCGCATCCACATGCGCAACAGACGTGTCGGCATCATCAGCAATGCGCCACATACCATAAACAATTCGGCTCATTTCCAATGAGTTTGAAAGACTTACGCGTTCCATTAACGGCGAACTCCAGCAGCAAGAGGTGTATCAGGTGCGCTCGCAGGCACACGATCATAAGCGTGTGGCAGCGAACATGTATCAAGATGAGGCATGACGAGCTTGCCAAAATATTCAGCTTCATCAATGTGCGGATAGCCTGAGAAAATAAAGGCGCGCATACCCATCTTTTTATATTCTTCAATTTTTGACAACACTTGGTCAGCAGAGCCAACAAGCGCAGCGCCACAGCCAGAACGCGCGCGTCCTACGCCGGTCCATAAATTGTCTTCGATATAGCCATATTCATCAGCGATATCGCGGTTTTTCGCCTGATGTGACACACCAAGTGATGTTGCATCCAACGCCCGCTCGCGGATCATGCGACCATATTCATCATCAAGTTTTGACGTAATATATTCTGCATATTCATTGGCTTCTTGCTCAGTGTCACGCACAATCATATGTACACGCAAACCATAATCCAATGTGCGGTCATATTTTTCCGCGACAGCGTTAACAGCCTTCATACGGCCTGCAAGTTCTTCCTGCTTTTCTGGCCACATAAGATAAACGTCACAATGCTCACCACATAGATCAAGCGCTGCCGGCGAATAACCACCAAAATACAAAAGCGGGCCACCATTTTGCTGGTAAGGCTTGACCGGATCAGTGGTCAGGCCTTGAGAGAAATCATAAACCTCGCCTTTATAAGTGATCTCATCTTGCGTCCAAGCCTGTTTTAAAATTTCAACCACTTCACGAGAGCGCTGATAACGATAATTGCTATCTTCTTTTTGGCCCGGGAAATCAGAGGAAATGATATTAATTGTCAATCGGCCTTCAAGCATATGATCAAGCGTTGCAATTGTGCGCGCCAACATAATCGGCTGCATCTCACCGCAACGAACCGCAGCTAGAAGATTGATCTTTTCAGTAATTGGCGCACAGCCCGCAACAAAAGATAATGTGTCTTGGCCAACCTGATAAGATGACGGACATAAAATGTTGCGAAACCCCTGTTTTTCAGCGGTTTTAACAATATCACTACAATGCGCCCAGCTTGAACGTAAGCTGCCATCCGGAACGCCTAAAAACTGATAATCGTCAGAACAAAGTGCGGAAAACCAAGAGACTTCAACTTGCTTCAAATCTTGCGATGAAATAGGTACGACAGACATCGCCAACTCCCAAAAAAAATAATTTAACGAGAGTGAGAATATCATCTTGTCTGACCAGTATCAATAGTGTATCAATTTTTTTTAGCGCAGCCAAATGAAGGGGAGAAAATCTTGTGATTGATTTAAATTCAAGTCCAAACAAACTCCCTATGTATGTACAAATAAGTGAGCTTCTCATTAGAGATATTAGCGCTGGACGATTGCTCGATGGCGAGCGACTTCCACCCGAACGTGAGATGGCGCAATCGCTCAATACGACCGTGCGCACATTGCGCAAAGCGTTGGCTATCCTCGTTGAAAAGAAGCTTTTAGAGCGTGTTCAAGGCTCTGGGAACTACATTCGCAACAGCGGCGAGATCAATTCTATCTACTCCATGTTCCGCCTCGAGTTACCCGAGGGTGGCGGCTTGCCAAAAGCCGATGTGCTGTCTGTGGACGCGATGCAAAAGCCATCTGATTTGCCAAAGTTTGGCACAGCTGATCACGGCACACGAATAAGACGTTTACGCTATTTAGATAAAACAATTATCGCAATCGAAGAAATTTGGCTTGATGGGGATGCAGGCAAAGTCTCCAAAAGCAAGCTCTCTGATTCTCTGTATGATTTTTACAAAAAGCAATTGGGGTTTTGGATCAATCGTGCAGAAGATCGCGTTGGGGTGGGCCATGCACCAGATTGGACCCCATCGATGTTTACCAAACAAGTTGGCGATACCACAGGATATATCGAACGGTTAAGCTGGGCGAATAAGCCCGAACCCGTGGAATTTTCCAAAACCTGGTTTGATACGGATCAGGCGGTTTATGTCACACGTTTAAAATAGGACAATTAGGAAGAATGACAAAAACAATAAAGTACGGCGTAGTGGGTGGTGGCATGATGGGCCAAGAACACATCAAAAATATTGCCCTTTTGGAGGACACCCAAGTCATTGGCATTTTTGAACCAGACAAGGATATGGCCAAAATTGTCTCAAAACTCGCGCCCGAAGCGCGTTTGTGCGAGAGTTTGGAGGATTTGCTCTCCATCGAAGAATTGGACTGTTTGGTGATTGTAAGCCCCAACTATGTCCACCTAGAACAGTTGGAAGTCATCGCAGCCACCCGCCCTCTTCCGCTCCTCGTTGAAAAACCATTGTTTACTGACCCATCCGCATTTGATCGTGTGATGGAGTTCCAGAAAAACTACCCAGCCCCTGTTTGGGTCGCCATGGAATACCGCTATATGCCGCCAATTGCGGCCATGTGCGAACAAGTGGTTGAAGCAGTGGGCGAAGTTAAAATGCTCAGTATTAAAGAGCACCGCTTCCCGTTTCTTGCCAAGGTCAATGACTGGAACCGCTTTAATGCGACCTCCGGCGGCACATTTGTTGAAAAATGCTGTCACTTCTTTGACTTGATGCGTTTTATCACCAAATCTGAACCAACCCGCGTGATGGCAAGTGGTGGTCAGGATGTAAATCACCTCAATGAAAACTATTCAAACGGCACGCCGGACATTTTAGATAATGGCTTTGTTATTGTAGAATTCGAAAATGGCATCAGAGCCATGCTCGAACTTTGCATGTTTGCAGAAGGTTCACGTTTTCAGGAAGAGATTTCCGTGATCGGCCCGATCGGCAAAATTGAAGCGCATGTGCCAGGTCCATCAAGGTTCTGGCCTGAACATTTGGGCGAACCACCTGTGCCAGAAGTTGTTGTGAGCAAGCGCGATCCAAAAGGCCCTGAAACACAGCTTATTCCAGTTGATCCAACGCTTCTTGACGCGGGCGATCACAATGGCTCAACGTTCTACCAGCATGTTGGTTTCTTGGAGCTTGTGCGTGGCGAACGCGAACAAGCGGAAGTCACATTAGAAGACGGCTGGAAAGCTGTTGCGCTCGGCATGGCAGCCCAATCAAGTGTCGCATCAGGCCAAAGCATTGAATGGAAATCATTCCTGCACGAGCTCAACGCCGCTTAGAGCAGCCAGCTCAACAAACACATATGAGAATAATGAAAGCGCGTTTCGTATGGGACGCGCTTTTTTGTTTTTGTGGGGGGAAGGAACACACGAATTGAATAACATCCTTTTCGTCCGTAATTTCCATCTTCTCAGCAATAAAAATATCGAAATTTCGTAAGTGTCGCTTTAATCGGCAATCCGCTGATCACAACACCAGCATAACAATAATTCATTCAGCTCTAAGTTTATTGCGTCATTCAAATATAAAACTGCTTCATCATAATCTCCGAAAAAAATCAGACAAAAACCCAACTCAGTTTTACCGTAGTAAACAACCATAAATATTACCTGTAAAACTCAATCTATTATTACTTGTTTTGTTTGTGATATTTTCCAAGGAAGGGATAATCTTGAACGGCAGCCAGATTTATTCTGCCGTTGAGATCATTGGTATCATTTCATTCCCCAAGGGTGAAAACTAGCCAGATAAATAGCATCAAATGAGTAATAAAGCGTGTTTTGAATTATCCGTATATCAGTTTTTGAAGCATCAATTTTTCGCAGAAGCAGGATGCAACCAAACGCCACAAAACGATCAAGTGGATTGTTAAACATGAGTTATCTTGAGAGTTACGTGACTAACCTATTCACAAAAAAAACAAAGCAAATTGGAGAAACCGCACAATCAAAACATAACAGCTGGGCTAATTGGATTTGGTTACTGTCTGTAGCAATCACTACATTGGGGTTGGTATTCTTATTTTCGCTGATAGCCTTGATTTTTTCGCTGGGTATGTTTGGCAACTTCAGGCTCTAGGGAGCCTCCTAAAACAAGCTAAATTGAGCCTCATTAAACGAAATGACCTCCCAATAAACCAGGATCAAAGCTCCATGATAAAATCTTAAAATGAGTTGAGACATGAAAAACTTGAGTCAGTCATGTCCGCCTCAATACAATCAAACTCAAATGGCTATACACAATCGCGTCTCTACACTCTAAAGTGTGTTCACGAAAATTTTGATATCACAAACAAATGCTAACGATCATTTTTGCTTATAATCGAAACGTTTTTTTTCAAATTCAAAATTAGCTGCACGTACCGCTTCTAAAATTGCTAACTCAATTAAGTAAATTAGAACTTTATCGTTTAATACTTTTGCCGATTTGTGAGCTTCGATCAGATTTTGGATGACACCCGCCTTTTTGTCCAATTCGCCCCTCCTTTAAGGGAAAACAGCAAATTTAGAGCACCCCACCTAATTGCATATTTTTAACACAAGCAACCATAGATAGAATAGACTAAAACTCATTCAAATACAAGCAGATAAATAAAATATTTACT